>CP103806.1 GCA_024919175.1 Clostridioides difficile | reverse complement strand
GAAAATGGAGTATATCAGCTAGATTATTTAAATGATGCAGTCAAAGAATTTGGAATACGAACTAAAGACGGTTCAGCTGGTACAAAGCAAGCTTTTGCAGATTTAGGGCTTAATGCAGATGAATTAACAGCTAAGTTTGCAAAAGGTGGTAAAGATGCAAAAGAGGCTTTTATGGAAGTTACAACAGCGCTTGGAAATGTCGAAGATGATGTTAAGAGAAACCAACTTGGTGTCCAGCTTTTTGGGACAAAATGGGAAGATTTGGGCGAGGACGCAGTTAAGGCACTTACTGATATGGATGGGAAAATATCTGGAAGCGTTGACGCACTAGATAAGATAAATGAGATAAAATATAATAGTTTTGGCGAAGCCATAGAAGGCATAAAAAGACAACTAGAAGTTGGTGTATTATTACCTCTTGGTGAAGCCGTCTTACCTCTTTTAAACGAATTTGCGAACTGGTTCGCTAAGGAGGGAGTTCCTCAGATAGAAAAGTTTTCAGCATCCATAAAAGATAAGATACCAGCAATAGCAACAACTTTTAAGGTTGCATTTAAAGTGCTATCAGTTTTATTGACGGCTTTTGTAAGAAATATTAATATAATTATTCCAGCGCTCGGCTTACTTGGTGGGGCTTTTGCAGTGTTTAAAGCAGTTGATAAAGTTCAGAAAATGGTCGAAGCATTTAAGCAATTTAAAGCTATAACGCAAGCTGTAAGTGTAGCACAAAAAGCTTTAGCACTAGTTATGTCAATGAACCCTTTTACTATAGCCTTGGTTGCGATTGGATTATTAGTAGCTGGACTTGTACATCTTTGGAATACAAATGAAGGCTTTAGAAATGCAGTTATAACAGCGTGGAATAATATTAAAGAAGTTGCTATGACTGTATTCGGTGGTATATGTAAGTTTTTTACTGAAATTATTCCAAACGCATTTACCTCTTTTGTTGGATTCTTGGGGAGTGCTTTCTCGGGTCTTGCAGATATAGCTGGGAATATAATGGCAGGCTTAAGAGATGGATTTGTAAATGGCTGGAACTCTATTGTAGCTTTTTTTACTGAAACTATTCCAACACTCATAGAGTCTATTGTTGGATGGTTCGCTGAACTTCCTGGCAAGATTTGGGAAGGTCTTTCGGCTGTAGTAACTAAGATTGGGGAATGGGGTACTAATTTAAAAAATAAAGCTGTTGAAGTTGGAACAAACTTTGTTAATACTATAGTAAAATTTTTTACTGAACTTCCAGGGAAAATTTGGAATGGGCTTGTAATAGTAGTAACTAAAATTAGCGAATGGGGAACTACTATTAAAAATAAGGCTGTCGAAATTGGAACAAACTTTTTAAATAATATAGTTAAGTTTTTTTCTCAACTTCCTGCAAAAATTTGGAATTGTTTAAAACAAGTTGTAACAAAAATTGCTAGCTGGGGAAGTAGCTTAGCAAGTTCAGCAAAAAAGTCGGCAACGTCTTTAGTAAATGCTTTTATTAATACAGTTAAGACCCTCCCAGAAAAATTTATAAGCATTGGGAAAAACATAGTTACTGGACTATGGAAAGGAATATCGGGCAATATAAAATGGCTAACGGGGAAAGTTGGTGGATTTGCAAATAGTATTTTAAAGAAAGCTAAATCAGTGCTTGGAATACATTCGCCGTCTAGAGTTTTTAGAGACATCATAGGGGCTAATATAGTTAGAGGTGTTGGCGTTGGTATAGATGTAGAAACTCCAAGTCTTGAGAAAGATATGGATAATAATTTATCTAGTTTGGCAAATAGGTTAAAAGCTACAGTCGATTTAGAGTCTACAAAAGCAACGCAAAGTATTGCAGTTGCAACAAATTATACAGCAGAAAAAGAGACACAAAAGAAAAATAATAATGTAAATGAAGATACAAATAGTATCTTAGGAGGTTTTAATTTAAATATAGAAAACTTCAATAATAACAGAGAACAGGACATGGACGACTTAATGCGAAAAGCATCTTTATATTTAAAGCGCCATGGTATCTTAGTGTAGGGGGGCATTTAAATTGTTTTTTATATATAAAAATAGAAATAGCAAAGAATTTGGAATAAAGATTAAAAAAATAAATGATTTAAGCACCCCTAAAAGGTCTATAGAAAAAAAGAGTGTGCCAGGCAGAAATGGCGACCTTGTAATTGACGCTGGTAACTATGAAAACTTCATATTATCTATAGAATGCGATTTAGATTCAAAAGATGTTGATATAGAAAATATGGCAATGGAGTTAACAAATTGGCTACAAAAAGATTTTGTATATGAAAAATTATATATAGAAAATAGGAATTACTATTATGAGGCTTATTGCTCCAATACCCTCGAAATAGAAAGAATGTATAAAAATTTTGGCGAATTTGTTATAGAGTTCGATTGTAAGCCATTTAAGCGCATAGTTAATTATAGTGATATATCAATAGACACTAAAGATATAGATAAATTTTCTGTTTTCAATAGTTACGATATATCATATCCAGTTATTGAGATTTTTGGAAATGGAGATATAAGCTTAAAAATAAACGAACAGGATTTAATTTTAAAAGGTGTAAAAGATAGAATTATAATTGATAGTGATGTGATGAATGCTTATAAAATTGATGCAGTAACTAAAAAGCTGGTGAATGAAAACAGTAAAATGTTTAGTGAATTTCCAACCCTAACACATGGCGAAAATAAAATAACCTGGGAAGGTGAGGTAAATGTTATTGAAATAAAACCTAATTGGGTAATGCTGTAAGGAATTTAAGTATTTAGAAAGGGGATTAAATGAGTAAACTAGATAACATAAAAGGTAATCTAAAATTGTATGATGGAAATGAAATAGATTTCGGGCATAATGGACTAGGTATATTGAAAGATGCTACAGATGCACAAGTAACAGAAGAAATAAACGGAATATTTGAGTTAGAGTTTACTTATTATGTAGACTCTTTTTTATTTGAAAAATTAAACTATGGAATGATAGTCAAGGCTGATGCTTCGCCAGGTCTTAGAGGTCAGTTATTTAGAATTTATTATATATCTAAAGAGTTGATGGGAACTATTAAAGTAAAAGCGCAACATATATCATACGACTTAAGAGAAAATTTTATTGAAAAAGTAGAGTTTGAAAAATGTACCTGTGAACAAGCTTTAAATGCCCTTTTTAGGGGTAGTACAGAACAAAATGGTTTTGTTGGACATTCAAATTTAACAGGAGAATATAGCTTTAGCATAGAGTGCGTAAACACATATGAAGCTATTCAAGGTACACGAGGGAGTGTTCTGGATACTTTTGGAAATGGCGCAAAAATTAAAAGAGATAACTTTAATATATATATAAATGACTCGATAGGAGAAAGCAACAATGTATTAATAGCATATAAAAAGAATTTAGTTGGATTGGAAGCTGAATATGACATCCAGGATGTAGTAACTATGATATACCCTTATGCCCAGGTCGACCAACAATCAGACGATACTACCGAAAGTGTTAAAATTACGCTTCCCGAAAAATATATCGAAAGTGAAAACATAAGAAAATACCCAACAAGGAAAATTGCATATGTTGATTTTACTGGAGAAGATGTAACAAATGTAAATCAGCTAAGGAACAAGGCTCAAAAATGGTTTTATAATAAAAAAGACTTACCGAGTGTCAATTACAAGGTTGATTTTATAGATTTATCTCAAACTGAAAATTACAAAGATTATGAGATATTAGAAACAGTCAACATGGATGATGAGGTAATTGTTAGAGATTTGAGGATGCAAATAAATGCAACTGCCAGGGTCGTAAAAACTAATTATGACCCTATTATGAAAAGATACAATTCTATAGAAATTGGAAATCTGGTAAATCACTTCGCAGGCTTCAAGGATAGACTAAATAGTATAGAAAATACACTAGGAAAAGTACACGACGACCTGGATGATTTCGAGGTCGATAATGGGAAGTTCCCGGACACACTTCCTCAAACATCAACGCTAAAAGCAAATGGTTTATTTGCAACGGTTCAACTAGAATGGAGTTATGAAAATAAAAACTACTATACTTATGAATTGTACGCTTCTCAGCTAAAAGACTTTGTACCCGATACAATTACTTTTAATAATAGAATATATTCGGGTCAAGCAAGCGCCTTTTTACATGAAGTAAAGCCAGTTCAAACCTGGTACTATAGAGTTAGAGCAGGAAATACTCACGGGAGATTTACAGAGTTTTCCGACCAGGTCGGAGCATCTACAAGAAAAATCGCAGATGGAGCAGAATACTTTGAGGAAGTGGCAATAGGACACGCGTTAATAAGGGATTTAGACGTAGATAAGGTTGTAGCTGGAAGGCTTAAAGGGACTTATATAGATGCAAGAGAATTGACTGTCACAGATGGGAATGGAGATATTACCTTTCTAGTAGATAGTTTTGGAAATGTATCTATAAAAGCGACTAATTTCACATTAAAAGGTAAGACCCTAGACGATATTATAGGGACTGAAATAGATGCAATTACTCAGCTAGAGATATTTAATAAGCTTACCAATAATGGTCAATCAAAAGGTATATATTTAGTTGGTAATGAACTTTTTATAAATGCTTCATATATTAAGTCAGGAACGATTGAAGGGACATATATAAATGCTAAAAATCTAACTGTTAGAGACAATAGTGGAAATATTACTTTTGCGGTAGATAGTAATGGAAATGTTACTATAAGGGCTGTTTCTTTTAGCTTGCAAGGTCAAACAATCGAAGAAATTGCCACGGATGTATCAACCCCAATTGCAGAGAGAGAAGCAGAAAGTGCAGTAGAAGCCCAAACACAAAGAGATATATTCGATAAATTAACCAATAATGGTCAAACACAAGGAATTTACTTAGAAAACGGAAGAATATATATAAATGCTTCGTATATCCAGTCAGGAACAATAGCGTGCGATAGGATAACATCCAGTTCAAGCAACCCCTTTATATTGCTTTTTGAAGGAAACGGCGCAAAATGCGCAATAGACGCTACAGCACAATATGGAGAAGGAATAGGAAAAGCAATAAGACTTAAATATAACGATAATGCTTATATATATGTTTCAAATGACGCTATTAGAGGTTATATAAATGGAACTGAAGTATTTGAATTTGGAAAGAAAAACGATAAAAGTTATATTAACACAGGACTAAATACACAGCATATAAACCCACAATACGCCGGAACATATAATTGTGGCTCTAATAACAAGGCGTGGGACTATTTAGTATGTAATAATTTAAACCAATTAACAAGGTCTGTAAGTTCAAATACGTCATACAGGATGGCAAATACTAGAGATAACAATAACATAGTAGAAAACTGTATTGACTTTGTAAAAAATAGCGCAGTACAGTCAAATGTATTTACGCCTTATAGATTAAAAACCATGAATGAAAATAATATAGAGCATAGATTACAGTTAGACATAGAGTCAAATTTAGAAAATCCAATAAATCAATATGTTTTTAAAGATGTATCTGAGGAAGCTGGAGCAGGAGTTTACTCTCAAGATATAACTTCCCACTTGGCAGTACTACAACTATCGTTACAAAAGACTTTAAACGACTTTGAAAACTATAAAAATGAAACTAACAAAAAAATAGAAGAACTTGAAAAAAGGCTACAATGTTTGGAAAATAAATAAAGAGGTGATAAGTTGAGAGATTCAATTTATATTATAGATATTAATAAAAGCTTATATCAGATTGCAACATTTAAGCAGTATGACAATGACATAGATTTTAAGATTAAATTAGTTGAAAATGGTGTAAATGCAGATTTAACAGGTTATACAGTCCAGGCGTTTTTTAAAGACTCAAAAAATAAAACATATCAAAGAAATTGCACTACACAAGATTCTTTAATAATAACAAAATTAGATAATAACATATTAAAAACAGCTGGGCAAACTACAGCTGAAATTGTTCTATATAAAAACGAGCAAGTTGTTGCAACATATCCAATTACTTTTAATGTTGTTGAAGGGATAAACAGAAATGAAGAATTGAAAAATACACCCGACTGGGACATTATAAAAGAAGTAATTAATATAAAGGATACAATAGACGGCAAAATTAAAGAAATAGATGAAGCAATTAAAAGAATACCAACAAAAGAAGAATTAAAAGGCGATAAAGGCGACAAGGGTGATAAGGGCGATATGGGCGCAGGGCTAACTCTAAAAGGGTCTTTTGATACTATTGACAAACTCCCAACAAATGCAGAAGAAGGCGACGCTTACCTTATACAAGGCGACCTGTACGTTTGGGATGGAACAACTTGGGTTGATGCTGGGAATATAAAAGGAGAAAAAGGCGAAAAAGGCGATAAGGGCGACCGAGGCGAAAAAGGTGACCAGGGTGACGCTGGGGCAAGTATAAAAATAAAAGGTGTCTTAAATAGTACTGATGAACTACCAGCAAATGCAGAAGTTGGGGACGCTTATAGCATAAATGGTTTTTTGTATGTATTTGGAACAGAGTGGGTCAATATAGGAAATGTCAAAGGGGAAAAGGGCGACCCTGGAGCTAAAGGAGAAAAAGGTGACCCTGGAGAGCCTGGGCAACCTGGAGAACCTGGTACTAAAGGAGAAAAAGGTGACCCTGGAGAGCCTGGGCAACCTGGAGAACCTGGCGCTAAAGGAGAAAAAGGTGACCCTGGAGAGCCTGGCGCAGATGGAACACAAATAGAAAGTGCAAGTCAAGTTCCTTATACAAATGATGCTGTTGCAAGTGTTACAAATGTAAAGGAAGCATTAGACGATTTATTTACAGAGTTAAAAGGAAGTAAAGAAATATTATCAAATACGATAAGTGAAATAAAAGGAGTTTTATAAATGAGTAATACCATGCAAAGTCTTATAAATGAACTAATAACAGCGAAAGAAGGCTTAATAAATGAAAGAAATCATCTAAAAGAAGTTTTGGCAACAAAAGATTTAGAAGTTGCTAATATTTACAAATTAAATGAATTAATAGAAACAATTACGACGCTACCATCTTTTAGACCTCCTGTTTATGGCATAAGAATTGACGAGACACAGCAAGACCCGGAAACGGCAGTAACATATATAGAGGATTCGGTTGGGATAGAAAAAGCAGTCGGAAGCGATTTGAAAGGCTGGTTGAATATATATCCTTTCAACAAAATAAGACCTGTGGGATTTAAAAATGGAACTGTATATAAAGAAATAAAAAAAGAAAATTTTAAAAAATATATAGATGAAACAGATGTAGACGAAACAGTAGATGTAATGATTGAAATACCTAGAGTTTACTGGAAATTTACCAAAATAGAAAATGGTTACGAAATTAGGATTTCAGCAAAAAAAATTGATAAGGACTACAAGTGTTTAGCGCATACAGTAGGAGAAACTGAAAAAAGTAATATATACATTGGGGCTTATGTGGGCTATAGATATTACACACTTAGAAGCGTAACAGGAAAGTATAGTGTTGAAAAAGCTCATACGTCTACATTCAGACAAAGTGCGCAAAGCGCAGGAGCAGGTTATCAAATGTACAACTACTATTCGCACCTACTATTGCAAATTTTATATTTAGTAGCTTATAAAAATTTAGATTCATCAATTGCGTTAGGACAAGGTCTTTGGTATTCTCAAACTCCTGGTGGAGCAGATGAAAAAGGACTTAATTATGGAAGTCAAGACAATACAGAGCCAGTGAAATTTTTAGGAGTTGAAGATTTTTGGGGCAATTGTTCTATATTGGTGGATGGAATCTGTACAAACTCAAACAAAGATATTCTTATTTCTAACAATGCAGACTTTAACAACGAAGGTACAAATTATAAAATAATATCGCAAAATGAAACAGGATTAACCAAAAATGTAGGAGGATATCCTAGCAAGGTCGTAGGAGGAACTGAAACAGGCTTTATAATTAAAGAAGGCGTAAGTAGTTCAAACGACAAACCTAATTATGGAGATTGGGCAAATATAAGTTTTATGAATGGTTATAGTTTAGCTATGAGTAATTTAAAAATGAGTGAAGGTAGTTATGGGGCATTTAACTTTTTAATAAACTTACTTTCGACAACTACTTACAATAACGTTGCATCAAGGCTCGTGTTCTTAGGAACCGATAACGGACAGTTAGAAGGATAAAAAATAGGAGGTTTTTATATTATGGAGGAATTAATAACTCAGCTGAGTGGATTAGGGGCAGTAGGGATATTGTGTGCTTTACTATTTAAAAATACCATGCAGGAGAAAAAAGAGGATAGAGATATGTATAAAAAGACAGTAGAAAATTTTATAGAGTTATCTACACAGCAACAAGAGATAAATAAGAATATACTTGTTGAAATGGGAGCAATGAAAACAGACGTAGAAGAAATCAAAGAAGATGTAATAGACATAAAAGATATGCTACAAAAAGAAGGTGTTTAAGTATGAAGGTTGTAGTAACAGCAGGGCATACGCTAACAGGAAAAGGGACTGGAGCAACAGGGTATATAAATGAAGGAAAAGAAAATAGAATACTTATGGATTTAGTTGTCAAGTGGCTTAAAAAAGGTGGTGCTACTGTTTATAGCGGTAAGGTAGATAAATCTAATAACTACTTAGCAGAACAATGTAAGATAGCTAATAAACAAGATGTAGACTTAGCAGTACAAATCCACTTTAATGCAAACAGTACAACCCTAAATCCAATGGGTACAGAGACAATATACAAAACTAACAATGGTAAGGTATATGCTGAAAGAGTCAACAAAAAACTATCAACAATATTTAAAAATAGAGGTGCAAAATCGGATGTAAGAGGTCTTTACTGGCTTAGTCATACAAAAGCTCCTGCAATATTAATAGAAGTGTGCTTCGTAGATAGTAAAGCAGATACAGATTATTATATTAGACATAAAGACATAGCTGCTAAATTAATAGCAGAAGGTATTTTAAATAAGACAATAGATAATAAAGAGAATGGTGAGGGAAAAATCATGTACAAACATACAATCGTTTATGATGGAGCAGTTGACAAAATCACTGCAACTGTAGTTGGTTGGGGTTATAATGATGGGAAAATACTGATATGTGATATAAAAGATTATGTACCAGGGAGAACTGAAAATCTTTATGTTGTTGGTGGTGGAGCATGTGAGAAGATAGGTTCTATAACTAAAGAACATTATACAATGATAAAGGGGAATGATAGATTTGATACACTTTACAAAGCATTAGATTTTATAAATAAATAGATTTAAAAAAGGTAGCAACTAGTTAATTAGTTACTACCTTCTTTTTTTATGTCTATTTCAATAATTCTTTTTATAAAAATTGACTTGTGACAATTATAGTTCATCAACTACTGATATACTTAAAATATAAATACATCAAAAAAGGGGATTTTGTATGGGCAAAATAGATAATGCTTTTAAGATTATAATGCTTTTAAAGAAAAATGAAATATTAAAAACAAGCGAAATATCTAATAAATTAAACATATCAGAGCGACAAGTAAAAGAATATGCACGCCAATTACGATTAGCAGGGATTGATATAAAAAGTAGACCAGGAAGTGCAGGAGGGTATTATATAGAACAATGCCCATTTTGCAATAGAGGCAAAATATTATAAATACAATATAATTACAATATTTAAATAGTATATGCAATAATATAAAAATATTGCTTGAATATTATTAATACAATATTCAAGCAATATATATACAATGTATCACTTATTATTCTTTGTCTTTCTTCTTTCATTATAAGCGATTAAATTTTCTTCTTTTACATCTACATCATATAAAAGCTTTGTTAACATATCACTTAATATTTTACTTACATCACTATCTAAGTCTATTGCAAGAGACTTCAACTTGTCTACAAGCTCTTTGTCTAGTGTTGCACTCATAGTTACTTTTTTACTTTTCTTATTAACTAGATTATATATACTTAATGTTTTATCGCTATCCGTAGAAATAATATTTTCCTGCCCAACTGTACCACTTTTCAAAAGTGGCTTTTCTTTTTCTTCTAAAAGGTCTTTGTTGAATACTGGCATCTATAACACACCTCTTTCTTTTAATTCTTCTAACATGCTAGTAAACTCTTGTCTACTAAAATGCTCTTTAGTTATTTTTGTATAATCTGTTAAAGATAATTTTTTCATTAATGCTTGCTCAATAAACTCATTTTTTCTTATATATGTATTTAACATCATATTCCTTAAAACATTAAACTCTTTTAAGTAAGAATCAAATGTGTTGCTAACCGCCGTTCTTTTCTTTTCGAAGCCGACTAAAACTGTTGCTTTTATATTATCCTCTTTTTTAAAATAACTTCTATCTATATCCCAAAGTTGCTTAAAATAATCTGCCCCTCTTAAGCTAGAAACATTTTTATCTTTAATTAAAATAACTACACTATCAGCTAAAAATAAAGCATTCATAGCCGTCAAATCATATTTAGGAGATAAGTCGCAAAATATATAATCATATTCACTTAATACATCAAAATTATTCATATACCAGCGAGCCAAAAATTGTTCACGAGCTGGGAAAGAAAATAATTCTCTTTCAAATTTAGCCATCAAAATGTCGGAAGCTATTAAATCTATATTTGGGTAAGATTTATTAAAAGATTTAATAATAATTTCCTCAGCCCTAACGTCTTTTAACATATCTAATGTAGTCTTTTTATCGTGATTAGTTTTATAAACATATTGAGTTAAATTTGCCTGTTGATCTAAGTCCCAAAGAAGAATTTTTTTATCTTTATCTTTTGCAAGTTCGTATGCCGTCATAATAGTTGTAGTCGTCTTATATATCCCGCCTTTTGTATTGAAAAATACAATTAATTTTGTATCAGCCATTTTTTAGACACCTCATTTTTATATTATTATAATGTTATTGTAGTATTATTTTTACAATATTGCAACAATATTTTAATATTATATATAGAAATGTAAAAATATTTTATAAACAATATTTTTACAATATAAATACAATATTTTAATCATGCATCATACATTGTATTTAAAATATATAAATATTGTGCTTACAATATCGTATTTTTTAAAAAAGAAGGCTAAGAAATATTAACCCTCTTTTTAGAGAAAAGTTATTTATTCTTAGCCTTTTTAATTATTATTTCCTCGCCATTTAAAGTCACTTCGACACTCCTGTCGCTTTCGGTTATGCCTAGTTCTCGTAAAAATTTAATAGGTATATTCAGCCTGGTACTTACAGAGCCACAACCGCTTTTGTTAAAATTAATATTCAAAATCCTTGTTTCTTTCAAAACTACCACTCACCTTTTTTACGTTGCCAATAAAAAAATGTTAGTAGTAAAAAACTTATAAGCAATCCAGCTATATTACTTATACTAAAATCTTTTACTAAAAGAATTACGTCTAAAACTATTGTAAAAATAATTACAGCAACGCATGTTTTATATACTTTTTTACTCATACATTTCAAGAAAATGTGTTATAATTTAAGAAAGAAGTCAACTAAGAAGGAATTGCACTTCCTTCTTAGCTTAAAACTTACAAGTCTTTTAGTAGTTTGATAAGTCTATCTATCAAGCTTACTAAAATACTCAGAATAGAGAGAATGATTTTAACTTTGCTGAGTCTTTTCTCTCTATTTTTTTGCTTTCTTTCTAGTCTACTCATTTTCTCTTTGTCACCTCCTTTCTATAATATAATTATAGCATAACGTGACGATAAAAACAATGGTTTTGCCCTACTTTTTTAGAAAAATTTGGTATATTGAAATGATATAAATTCGTATCTTTTTTAAAGAATTGTGATACAATAAAAAATAAGGAAATAAGGGTTTACTTTATACAGGAGCAGTTATTTCCAATTCAGATTAAAAATTAATTATTTTGAACTACTCTTATTGGCGTCTGAGTAGTTTTTTACTTTATTATTTAAAATAAATTTTGATAAAAATAAAAAAGACAGGATACTGGAAATGATATAAATTCGTATCTTTTTTAAGAAATTGTGATATAATAAAAGCAAGAGAACTATATTCTAGGCATAAGAGTGTAGTTTTCGTCTAAAGTAAAAAATTATCTAGACTTTTTGAACTTAATTTTTAGATTAAGTTCCCAACCACTCTTTGCTGGACACTTAGAGTGGTTTTTTACGTTTCTAAATAATTTACTAATTAGATAGAATATTAAACTAGCTATAACACCAGCTAATACATTAAGTAAAAAATTATCCATATCACATCACCTCCCCTCGTAGCGTTGGGAGGATAATCTTTCGTGTATAGACTCCACTCTTTTTTGAATATAGATTGCTTCTCTTGCTAAAATTATTATAACATATATTTACATATAAAAAAGACTTAGTAAGTGTACTAAGTCTTTTAAAATACAGTTTTTTAGAAAATATATTTTTAAAATATAATTTATTTTCAAAAAGAGTATATTTTTTTATAATTTAAATGTGCTATAATTATAATCATAAAAAAGAATGTTTTTAATTGGATTTTTAAATATACAAAAAAATAAAAGAGGAATACTCACTTGCCGTCAAACAATAGTATTCCTCGAACCCAGGGAAATTAGACCCTTATTTTAGGATACGCAAATATCCTTATTTTCTTATTCCTATATTCTTATTATAGAGTATAAGGCAATAGAAATCAAGTTTTTTAGTGTATTTTTAATAGTAAAATTATACTAAAAAACAGAAAATAAGTTTTAATTTTCCCTGCAATATAAGGGGGATTTAATGATGGAAAAAGTTAAGAAAAATAATATAGATAAATTATTTGAAAATGATTGCGACTTAGAAAGAGCGCTAGGAGAGATAGAAAATTACGCAAAATTTGAAAGACAAGAAACGCATAAAATAAAAAAATATATAGATGAAAAAAAGAGTGGAATATATAACGCAATAGCAAGAGCAGGAGCAGGAGAGACGGTTCTGTTAATTGCAGAAACTGGAACAGGTAAAAGTTATAGTTTCATAAATGCGCTTAAAAAAATGAATACAAAAGCATTATTTATATTGCCAAACAGTGCGAATGTAGAACAGGCTATGAAGGAATATGATGTACCAGGTGCATATGACTTACTTCCTGCGACAAAAGCATTAAAAACTGGAAACCTAGCAGTCATGACATGGGATAAAACAGAACAATTATTAAACATAGATTTAAGTGATTACATAATTGTTGTTGATGAAATACATCAGACCTACACAGATTCTTATAGGAAAAAAGCAATAAAAAATCTCAACAATGTAGTAAATAAATGTAAAGGCAGAATAGATATAACAGCAACACCAACTAAGCTGGAATTTGAAATTTATGATTACATAATAGAGTATATAAAAGAAAAAAATACTAAATATGATGTAAGGCTTTATGACAATATAAATAAAGATAAAATAATAGAAATTCTTAACAAATCTAAAAATAGCGCTGTTCTTTATAACAGTAAAAAAGATTTAAAATATATAGATGAATTAACAACAAAAAAAAGTGATATTGTTCATGCAGATATTAAGATTAAAAGCGAATTGTACAAAAGAATAATACAACACTCAGACATGAAAGAATATGAAGTACTACTAAATACAACAACAATTCTGGCAGGTGTCAATATAAAAAATAAAGACATAACTGATATTGTGATAGTTGGGTTCAAAGACCCTGCGACAATAAAACAGTATGTTGCAAGATTTAGAGATTTGAAACGTGTGAGAGTGCATATTTTTAACAATTTCAAAGAAACAGAAGGAAACAATAAAGTCTACAAAGTTAATGACATAATTAAAATCAATTTTAAAAGAGCAAACAAATTAAAAGAGTTATATAACGAATTAAACAGCAAAAGGGTAACGGGATTTGAAACAGTCGGAATAGACCTTATGCCTTTCAGCCTTGACTCTAATGTATATTACTCTATTAAAAATAAATGCTATGAAATAGATAAATTATTCATTATAAGTAACACATACTCGAGATATTACGATAGTAGAAGTATCGCAAGCTTAAAAGTGCTTTTAGAAGAATATTTCAAAGATGTAAAAATAGAAAATATAGAGGAACAAAGTCAAGAAACAACACAGCAAATAAAAGAATACAAAGAAGTTTTAAAAGAAATTAAGAAAGCTACATTAAAAACTTTAGAAGAAAACAAAAAATATCTAGTTGGCTACGAGCAAATTAAAAGGGGTTCTAAGGATTTTAACCTAATGACCTATATGAATTATAATAAAATAACAGAGGACGATTATAAGCAGGCACACATTAAGTATAATATAGATTATTTAATCGACAAAGCGGACTGTTACAACGAAATTGAACTATTTTCTAAATATGTACTTGAACATAACTATAGTTTAGGGTTATCCTGGAAACTTGCCAACATGGGCAACAATAAGAGAGGTAATATATTTAATAAAATAAATAATCTCATCTACAGAGAGTTAAAAGAAGAACATCCAAATTTGCTAAATGATAACTTAATAGAAGTTGTTGCATATAACTACATAGACAAATTATTTGGTGTTGGAACAGCTTATACAGAATGCAATTTACAAGAGTTAAGTAACGATTTAGGTATAATTCTAGGAGATGATTGGAAGTTAACAACCACTAAACTAGGAACTATCTTAAAAAATATATTTGTAGTGAAAGTCAAGCAACACAGAAACTTTGAAGCGTTAGAAAATTATTCATATTACAAGAACAATAAGCCCGATATTGAATTTATAGACAATGACAGGATGCGAATAAACAAGATTGAAAGATATATAAAAATAGAGGATATAGAAAAGGATTTAAAATTGGAAAAAAATGATTTAAGTTTAAGAAATGCTATAAGCACAAGAAAACAAAAGTTGTTAAACCGATTAGATGAAATTGAAAAAGCATTTTTAAACAATAAATTTGATATAGGATTTAAAATTGAAAAAGAAAAAGAAGCAGAGTCAACAGAACAATTAGAAATCTGTATTTAATCAAAAAGTCACGGGGTTAGGATTTAATATATATATATATATAAATTCCTAACCCCGTGACTTTTTGATAACAATTAACCAGTTAAAACAAAAACAACTAAGATATAATATTTGAAAAATACCTCAAAGTGCCTATTTAACTAAGTTGTTTCTTAACTATTGAATTTGATAAAGAACTTAAAAATTGAAAAAGAAATAGAGTTAGTAGAGCAACTAGAAATTTGCATCTAAACAAAAAGTCAACGGGTCTGATTTTAGTATATATATATATATATATATTAAAGTCAGACCCGTTGACTTTTTGATAATAATTAACCAGTTGAAACAAAAAAATAACTAAGATATAATATTTGAAAAATACTTCAAAGTTGCTATTTAACTACATTGTTTCTTAAATAAAGAACTAGATAAGGAACTTAAAATTGAAAAAGAAACTGAATTAATAGAGCAACTAGAAATTTGCATCTAAGAACAAAAAGTCAGTCGAGTAGGATTTAATATATATATATATATAAATTCCTACTCGACTGACTTTTTGATAAGAATTAACCAGTTAAACTAAAAAATAACTAAGATATAATACTTTAAAATGCCTATTTAGCTATATTACTTCTTAAATAAAAGATTAGAAAATTTGACCCTACGATTTTTTAATGCAAGAAAATTCAATGTATTTTGAATTGGAATTATTTTCCACTAGCAAAATCCGATAAAAGGTACTATTATTGTAGTATAAAGAATTAATTACGACAAAAAATCGTACATATGTTCTTGTGCAATCGAACAAAAAGGGGTATAATTGAAATTGTAAGTTATTTTTTTACAATTTAAGAATGTATTATTCTACTAATATATATAGGGGGATGATTGATTTGAAAGAAGAAATAAAAAAAATGATAGATTCGATTGGGGATAGAGAATTATTAGAAATTATTTATTTATACTTAAGGAAAAAAACTAAAAAATAAATGTGTACATATAAAAAAGCTATCAAAATTGAGATGATAGCTTTTTATTCTTTAGAAAATACTTCTAAAATTTTCAAAATTGATTCGAGTTGCTCGTCTGTTAATTTGCTAAATTCCAATACAGCCTTGGCTAGTTTTTCATTTTCGTCTATTGCGCAAAAAGCTTCTGCCTTTATAGTGTTTTTATTTGAAATATCGAACATTTCGCCTTCACCAGTCCTTAACCAGCTCTCGCTTACTTTAAAAGTAGAAATTATTAATTTCAAATCACTTTCCTTTATCTTAGTTCTTCCATTTTCTAAGTTTGATACCGTATCTCTAGTCATTCCGAGTGCTTCTCCGAATTGTATTTGACTCATTCCCTCAGATTCTCTTAACTGCTTTATTCTAGTACATGTTTTTTTCATTTCCTGCCCTCCTTTCCTCTCATAAAGTAATTTTACAGTTTATTTTTATAAAAGTCAACTTCTTAATGCGTAATTTAGCTACTTAATGAGCAATTTAACCTAAAAAAAAGCTAAATATATATTGACTTGAGTATAAATGCGTGTTAATATGTGGTATATAGAGTTATATAACTCAAGTGAAATGAGGTGTTTTTATGAATAGAGAAGAAATGATTTACAAAAGTGCAAAGATATATTTAAGTTTAAGCGAAAAAAAACAAAAAGATATTGACTGCATAATAAAGGCTAATAACATTGGAAATATCGCTAATGAACGTATTTTAGACATAAATAAATTGAATGAAGCAGTAGAAGAAATGAAAAAAATGATTTGTTAGAAAGCGTACTTGACGGCTACGCTAAAATCCAATTAAAAAAATAAAAAATTAGGAGGCTTAAAAATGATAACAATTATTACATGTGATACTATCAATGAATATATGGAATATGAAAAAGTTAAAGGAGCAAAAGACAGTTATTTAATGAATATTGATGTAAACGATAAATGTTCAGAAAGTGATGCTTTAAAAGCTTTAGAAATTTTGTGGGATAGCAAAGTAAGGATTGCATCAGAAGCAGAAAAAACGGCATTCAATTTTGGCGACCTAATCGCAAAAGGTGTGGAGCAAGGCATAAAAGAGGGTTCAAAACTAAAAAGGAGGATACGTTGTGATAATTGTGGGGCAATCGTAGACAGTTCGGAGGAATTAACTTCAATGCCAGTTTTAGAAAATTATAACAACAATCATTCTGTTTCTGACCAACTAGGAAGTATAGACGTATGCCCAGATTGTTTGCTAGAAATAACAGACTTACTGTAATTCCCTGTTTTAGTTGAAAAGAAACAAAAGGTAACAGCGTAAGCCGTCAATAAAAAAGAAGGGAGGATTTAAAAAATGATTAATTTAGAAACACTATGCAATGGAGAAGCAAAAGAAAAAATTGAAAGTGGGTTCATGGAGATATTTAAAAACATACAAGACCCTAATACCCCAGCTACAACTATGAGGTCTTTAACTGTGAAAGTGACATTTAAGCCAGGCAAAAATCGTTCACATGTTGGTACACAGATTCAAGTTATTCCAAAGCTCGCAAGTGTCTTACCTAGTGAAACAGACATTATAGTTGAAAAAGACTTTAGAACTGGAGAAGTTAATGCAAATGAATATGGAAACCAGTTGCCGGGGCAAGTAAAATTAGGCGACTTGGAGAGTAAAGAAACAAGTGTAACAGAAGAAACAGAAGTAAAAGAAAGTGAAGAAGATAATATTCGTAAATTTAAAAGTTTAAAAGACTTATAAAAACTAAAAGGAGTGTTTAATATGTTAACAGATTTATTTAACCGAGTGATGGAAGTTGGAGCAAGAAAAATAGAAACAAGAGAAATTAATGGGGTTACATATACAACAGACCGTTTAATTCCAGTGCATCCTAAAACAGTTGAGGAAATTGAATTAAATACGTTAAACGGTTTAATAGAGTATATAAAATCAGAGGTTGACAAAGATGCAAAAGGCAATAGACTTATAGTTCAAATCAAAAGTCCTAAGAACGTTAGATTATGCTCTGAACTACTTGAAGGTGGTAAAAGGAATACTTATGTTGATTGCAAAGCGTTATTACCTCATATTAATTTTGATTACTCGCTTGATTCAGAGGAATTTAATATTATGCTGCAATCCTCTTTTGTAGATACGGAAGATAAAAATTTGCTTTTAAAAGTAGCTGGGAATGTAAAAGAAACTAGCGTAAAAACTGTTCAGGATGATGGAGTATCACAAGTGGTTGCAATGTCTACAGGTGTAGCAAGTGTAGAGGATGTAATCCTGCCTTATAGAGTTAGTTTGAAGCCTTACAGAACTTTTACAGAAGTAGACCAGCCGGAAAGCGAATTTATTTTCAGAGTAAAAGAGGGTATTACATTTAAGTTAATCGAAGCAGATGGTGGAGCATGGAGACTTGAAGCAATAAAAAATATAAAAGAGTACTTAGAGAAGAAATTAGAAGGTATTGAAAATATAGATATAATAGCATAAAAAATTGAAGAGGCTAGGTTAAATAACTAGCCTCTTTTAAAAAAAAGGAGTGTTTATTTTGTATAAAGATATAACAAAAATGGGAGCAATTGAACGTGGGGAATACGTTGGTAATGTTGCTCTTGAATTAAGGGAAGAAAATCCTCATCTTAGTAAAATAGATTTAATTGAGTTAGCTCTTAAGAAAATAAGAGAGGAAAGTGAACAGGAGGCTGGGCAATGAAAATAGGTAAATACTTAATCGTTTCCCAGGAGCAGGTAGATAGAAATATTGAATGCTTGAAAGAAGAAAACAAAGTAAGGGACGATAAAATAAAGCTTTATGAACGTATTATGAGCAACAATGAAGAATTGATTCAAATTTTAGAAGAACAGTTGAAAGAATATAAAAGTGAATTAGATGTATATAGTTTGTTTATAGATTGTATTTTAAATAAAGAAACGAGGAAAGCAATAGCAATCTATAATAGAACTAAAAGCATTAGAATTAAGCAGAAATGTCTTAATTCTATACCTATAAAAAAGGGTTAAGTAAAATAAATAATTTCCTTGTAGAAATAAGAGAGGTTTAGTAAATGAAACGATATAAATTTTATATTGATGAAGTGATTTCTTTGAAACATAAAGTTATTATTGAAATTCCTAGCGAAATAAGTGCTATTGATATTTCTGAAAGTATAGAAAGTGAATGTAATTTGATGAGTGATTTAGCTGGATGTATAGAAAAATTTGGTTGCAAGCAAATTGATTTTGCGGAAGATGTGCATGGAAAAAGAGATATATTAGTAAATACTTGTAAGAAAATTGAGGATTCTAAAAACTAGAAAAAATATAAGGGAGCTTAAGTATGAGTGAATTTGTGCAGTGTTGTTGCTGTGAAAGAACAATAAATATAGAAGAAAATAACTATGTACAGTATGAAAAAGAGGCTCTAGGTTTAGTTTTTACACTGTATTTCTGCTTAAATTGCGTAGATGAATTAAGCGAAATGGAATAATTTTTAAATGACGAATGGAGGTATATGAATATGAAAATGAAAAATGTTTTAAAACTATTGGCAATGTATTGCTTTTGTCCAGAGTGTGGAAGTGATGAACTTGGAGAAGGCGAAGGAAGTTTAATCGTTGATGAGTATACATTTCATAGAAAGTGTAAATGTGGATTTGACATTATAGTGGATGAAAGGGAAGATATATAATGAATTTTTTAGGAATGATAATTCTAATTATATTTGCATTTTTTATTGGTCGTATATATGAATACAGAATTGATTTAAAGGAATGTGAGAAATGTAAGGAAGGTTTTGAAAATGAATAATAGCGTATTGATTGGCAGATTAACAAGAGACCCCGACCTTAAATATATACCAGGCTCGGGGGTAGCTGTATCAACCTTTTCTATTGCAGTTGATAGGGACTATGTTAAAAAAGATGGCACTAAGGAAACTGATTTTATTCCTGTTGAAGTAATGGGAAAATTAGCAGAAATATGTGCTAATAATTTAAATAAAGGCAGATTAGTAGCGGTTCAAGGGTCTATAAGAGTTGAACACTATGAAAAAGACGACGAGAAAAGAACTTATACAAAAGTTCACGCTAACAGGATGAAATTTTTAGATTACAAAAAAGAAGATAATGGAAAAGAATGTAAGTTTGAGCCGGGAGGCTTAGACCCACAAGGCTTCCAGGCTATAGACGACGACGATATACCTTTTTAAGCAGGTGATTAAATGATTGAAAAAGTAGAAAAAATTTTTAGTGGTTCAGTTAATCCAAATTTTATGGAAGATGACCCAACTTTTAGAAATTATTTAGCCCTATATTGTTGCATAAAGCCAGTTAAAATCCGTGAAAATAAAAAGGTTTTGGCTAGTTCCACTAAGGCGTGTAGCGCATTGAAAATTAGAGAACACCAGAAAAAAGAACGCAAAAAGGTAAAGCTTATAAATGCAAAAACAGGTGAAATAAAAGAAATGACTATAGATGAAGCAGAAAATTTTTTGAATGTTAAAAACTTGTATCCTGTTATTTGGCGAGGGAGACCAACACGAACTGGTTGGTATGTAAAGGATGTTGAAGATGAAAGAGACTAAATATAATGTTGTGTACTTCGATTTAAAGACTTTAAAATTTAGCAAAAAAAGTTTTGACACTTTGAAAGATGCTAGAGCATTTAAAAAAGAAAAAGAGAAAAAATACGAAAATGTTGAGATTATTAAAAAAACAATTATAGAAAAATTGATAATATAAAGAAGGTGCTTATATAGTGCGAGTAAGGCGAATTTGTTCATGGTGTGGTAAGTTATTTTATACAGAATTTAAATCAAAGCAAAATTTTTGTTGCAGGAAATGCAAAACTAAATACAAAAAAGAGAAGCAAGGAGCAGGGAATCATGGAGATTAATTATTCCAAGGAAGAATTGAAAAAGTTAAAAGAAGGGTACTTGAAGCAAAAACAATCATTGCCCCTTGAAGCAAAAATAATACTAACTAAAAAAAGAATTAGAGAATGGTATGACCGTTACCAGGGCAATGTTTATGTTAGTTTTAGTGGCGGTAAGGATAGTACTGTTCTTTTAGATATTGCTAGACAAGTATATAAAGAAATTCCAGCAGTTTTTTGCGACCCAGGACTGGAATATCCGGAACTAAAGGGATTTGTAAAAACAAAAGAAAATGTAATAGTTATAAGACCTAAAATGTCCTTTAAAGATGTTATAGAAAAGTATGGTTATCCAGTTGTCAGCAAAGAACAAAGTCATTACATATCTAAAGTTAGAAACTCTAAAAGTGAAGTTTTAATAAATAAGCACCTATATGGGATTAATAAAGATGGCACTAAGAGTCAGTTTATTATTTCTAAAAAGTGGCGTTATTTGGTTGATGCTCCTTTTAAAATTTCAGATAAATGTTGTGATATTATGAAAAAACAACCTTTTGAAAAATTTGAAAAAGAAACAGGTCTAAAGGGCATTGTTGGAACTCTAGCGGAAGAAAGTTCTATTAGAAAAAGAAAATATTTAAAAAATGGTTGTAATTCCTTTGATGAAAAGAGACCGCTCTCTGCTCCTCTTAGTTTTTGGACTGAACAAGATATATTGGAGTATATTTACATCAATAAGTTACCTATTGCACAAATTTATGGGGAAGTTGTAAAAGATAGTAGTCTTGATTTTAAGGAAGAGTATAGAACTACTTTATGTAAACGTACAGGGTGTATTTATTGCATGTTTGGGCTTTCTTATGACACGACGCCTAATCGTTTTCAGATGTTAAAAGAAAGTCATCCTACATTGCACAAATATTGCATGGATGAGTTAGGTATTGGGAAAGTTTTAAAATATATGAATTTTGAAAGTGAGTAATGGAGGTTTTTATGGATAAGGAAAGAATAAAAAAAACTGGTCGCTATTTGAATGATTTGGGAGATAGGAAGCGAAGAATCAATATATTAAAAAAAGAGATTGCCATTTTGAAAGAAAGTGAAAAATATAGCGAGATTAATTTTAATGAATTAGGTTTTAAGATAAAGACAAGCCCGAAGGGGCTGGATGATATGATTATTAATTCAGAGCAACAAATTCTATTAAAAGAGTCAGAAATTGAATATGTAGAGAAAAGGGTAAAAATTGTTTACTCATATATGGAAGAATTAGAAAGTGATGAAAGAGAAATTATAAGGTTAAAATATTTTTATGATGTAAATAACAAAATGACAATGACTAAAATAGCAACACAAGTTAATTGTTGTAGATGGAATGTTTATAAAAAACTTGATAGTGCGTTAGGAAAATTATCTGAAATGCTTTCAATTTTTAAATACTAACAAGTAGTTGACACAAAAAACACATGCTACACACCAATTTATTTTTTTAAAGGTCTATAATTGTATTATGGAAGAAAATGAACATTGAAAATTAAATATAGAAAGTTAGTCCCCTTTTGAAAGTCTTGT
The DNA here is from genome assembly GCA_024919175.1 of Clostridioides difficile. NCBI lineage: Bacteria > Bacillati > Bacillota > Clostridia > Peptostreptococcales > Peptostreptococcaceae > Clostridioides > Clostridioides difficile. Next base: position 12,683 of record CP103806.1, on the reverse strand, counting down.
ATTTTTTAGATACAAGACTTTTTTATTTGAAAAGGAGGAAATAATGGGTAAAAATTGGATAGATGCCAGCGAGGCAATAAATAAATATGAACAGCAATCAGAAGAATACCTTGAAGGTGAAAGAAACACAAGGCATAAGAATTATATAAAAGCAAGAAATAGGCATATGGCAAGTAAAAAAGAGGGTGGCGATAAATGGGTACAAAAAGACCAGCAAACCCCATAAAAGATAAAAATATGGCTTTAAATATACAAGAATATTTAAAAGAAAAGAATATTAGAAATTATGTTCTATTTGTATTGGGAATAGGAACAGGATATAGGGCGGGGGATTTGGTTAAACTCCAGGTAAGAGATGTTAGAAAGGCGTTAGACGAAGGTTATTTCTTAATAATGGAGAGTAAGAAAGAAAAGACTAAGAACATAAGAAAGAAAAATAAAAAGCCTAGAAAAGCTCCGATAATTCCTAACTTAGAAAGAGTACTCAAAAACTATATCCGAGACAAGAAGGATTATGAGTACATGTTCCCATCCAGGCAGAAATCAGTTACTCCATACATAGGTGTTGAGAGAGTAACAGTGATATTGAAAGAAGCTGGCGCATACTTTGGGCTTAAACATATAACTGCGCATAGTATGCGTAAAACATACGCTCATACCATATATGAAGAAAGTGGATTCGATATTGTAAGGGTTAAGGAAATGCTTGGACATTCTAGCATAGAAGAAACTAAAGTGTATCTAGGACTTAATGAAGAACAATATCAAGAATATAGCATGTTTTTAAACGACCTAATAGGGTGATTTTTTTATTTTGTCTTTTTGAATGTTGGAAAAATAAAGACCTATACATTCAATACATTTTTTTCGCTATATATAAAGTAGGAAAAGTAAAAAGTGAATGTCTGATTCTCTAAGAAAACCCCATATTCGTTAAAATAGGCGTTAGCCATTATAAATACTGGGGTAGAAGCTATTTAACGTTAAAATGGCTATGGTGAAGCTTAGAAGCTAACACGAACTATAGCGTTAAGATTACAAAAATAAAACATTGTGGTTGGAAAGTAAAAAAAAGAGTTTGATGCACCAAAAAAGGCAAAACTCACATGGAAACAATTCAATTACACCTTTTTATAAGAGTAATAACAATACTTATAGGTACTTTTGATTCATTTAAAAAAATTCACCGTATTCAAAACTGTACAGTATTGACTACGATTTGATTATGTAGTAAAATGAACATATAGAAGGTGGTCATAACTCGTAGTCAAAAGTGGGGGTGTATTTTTATGATATTTGGGTATTGTCGGGTAAGCAGTAAAGTACAAATTGATAATAATAGTTTAGAGCAACAAGAACAGGAAATAAGAAAACATTATAGTGATGCTAAAATATTTAGAGAACAATTTACAGGGTCAACAACACATAGACCTGTATTTGATGAAATGGTTAAGCAAATGCAAGAGGGAGATAAATTAGTTGTAACTAAATTAGATAGACTTGCAAGAAATGCAACAGAAGGAATTAATCTTATACAAAGTTTATTTAATGCTAATATCTCAGTACATGTAATTAATGTGGGGCTTTTAGAAAATACTACACTTGGTAAGTTTTTTATAACGACTTTACTTGCAGTTGCAGAAATGGAAAGAAATTTAATTTTAGAACGAACTTTTGCAGGTAAGGAGATAGCGAAACAAAATCCTAATTTTAGAGAGGGCAGACCTCAAAAATATACTAAGACGCAAATAGAACATGCTTTAGAGTTATTAAAAACTAATTCTTATACGCAAGTAGAGAGCATGACAGGGATTAGTAAGAGTACATTGCAAAGAGCAAAGCGAAAACAAAAAGACTAGTTGACTGGTCTTTTTTTATTGAAAGGAGTTGATTTGCATTTCAATAGAAAATTCCAATCGAGGAAAAGCGTTTGAGATTTATAAAGAAAAAAATGGGAAAATAAAATTAGTTGATATTGCTAAAACGCTAGATGAAAAGAGTTGCAACATTAGTCGCTGGAAAAAAGTTGATAGATGGGATTATAAGCTAGGTATAAATAAGAAGGTTGGCGCTCCAGCAGGCAATCAAAATGCGTTAGGGCATGAAGGGGGCGCTCCAGCAGGCAATCAAAATGCACGCACACATGGTTTTTTATCTAAGCACTTACCTGCTGATACTTACAAAATAGTTAAGTATATCGAAAAAGATGGTTGTAATTCCTTGGATATACTTTGGAACAGCATAGTTATTCAGTATGCAAATATATTAAAATCTTTTAAAACTACTCATGTTAAAAATAAAAAAGACCATACTGTTGACATTGTAAAAAGTGGGGATAAATTTAAAGAGTATCAAGTTCAGCATTCTTGGGATAAAGTCACAAATGCTATGAAGGCACAGGCGACAGCCTTTAAAACTCTAACAAAGATGATAAAAGATTATGAGGAACTACTTCATAAAAATTGGGAATTAGCAACAGAAGAACAAAAGAGCAGGATAGAGCAGATAAAAGCAAAAACAAATAAATTGACTGGAAATGACTTAGAAATAGAGGATATAGAGGATATAGAGGCGGAAATCTATGACAGTAACTAAGAAGAAAACTATACCTTTTAAATTTGGAGATAAACATAAAGAATATATTAAGTGTTGTGCTAGTAATACTTATAATATTGCAGAGGGAGCAGTTAGAGCAGGTAAGACAGTAGACAATGTATTTGCCTTTGCGCATGAAATAAAGACATCTAAAGATAAAATACATCTAGCAACAGGGTCTACAAGCGCAAATGCAAAACTTAATATTGGAGACGCTAACGGTTTTGGACTTGAATATATTTTTCGTGGTCAATGTCATTGGGGAAAATTTAAAGGTAATGAGTGCTTATATATAAAAGGTATTTCAACTAAACATAAGCAAAAAATTGTTATTTTTGCTGGAGGTGCTAAGGCTGATAGTTATAAGAAAATAAGGGGTAACTCGTATGGAATGTGGATAGCAACAGAAATAAATCTACACCATGATAAAACGATAAAAGAGGCTTTTAATAGAATTATAGCATCAACCAATCGTAAAATATTTTGGGATTTAAACCCCGATAATCCTAACTCTTTTATTTATACAGAGTATATAGACAATTATAAAGAGAAAAACGAAAGTGGTGAATTGATAGGTGGTTATAATTATCAGCATTTTACCATAAATGACAATATAACCGTCACAGAAGAACGTAAACGGGAAATTCTAACTCAATATGATGTTGGTTCTATTTGGTATAAGAGAGATATATTAGGTCAGCGTTGCGTTGCGGAAGGGCTTATATATAGACTATTTGCAGATAATAGAGAAGAATTTAATATAAAAGAAAAAATTAGTGGTTTGATGGAGATAAATATAGGCGTAGACTTTGGGGGAACTGGTTCGGGGCATTCCTTTGTGGCTACAGGGATTACAAGAGGCTGCAGAGATGTTATTGCGCTTTCGAGTGAAAGACATTTCGGAGAAATAGACCCGGATAAGTTGGGTCTTTTATTTGTAGAATTTTGTTTGAAAATAGTAAATGTATATGGTTCTATAACTTGCGTCTATTGTGATAGTGCCGAGCAAGTGCTAATTCGTGGATTACGTTCTACAGCTAAAAAAAATGGTCTTGGCTGGTTGAAAATAGTAAATGCTTATAAAAGTGCAATAAATGATAGGATTAATCTTGTAAGTAGACTTATGGCACAAGGACGTTTTAAATATACTGATGATTGCAAGACTTTAGAAATTGCTTTATGTAGTGCTGTTTGGGATTCTAAAGAGATTACTAAAAATGTAAGACTTGATGATGGCTCTAGTGATATTGATACATTAGACGCTTTTGAATACTCAATAGAAAAACATATAACTAAGTTTATCAAATATGAATAGCAAGGAGGTGCTTTATTGTTTTCAAAAGTTTTAACGTGGATAAGGGAAGTATTAAAGAAAATGACTTCTGAGACAGGACATGACTCCGTTTCTGATATGCTGATAAGTTCTGAAATGACTAACTGCATTGAATTGTGGTCTAATATGTACAAAGATAATGCTTATTGGATTGATAATAAAAATGTATTTAGCTTGAATTTGCCATCTAGCATATCATCTGAAATCGCAAGGCTTACAACTATAGAAATGGATTCAAAAATAACTGGAAGTGCCAGGGCTGATTTTCTCAATGAACAGTTTAAAAAGGTTCTGAAAAATATAAGGATACAGCTAGAGTATGCTTGTGCCAAAGGTAGTATTATATTTAAGCCTTATGTTGCAAATGGGAATATAGAAATAGATTATATACACTCAGATTCGTTTTTCCCCACATCCTTTGATAGTTCGGGTAAAATTACTGGGGTTGTTTTTGCAGACCAAAGAATTAAGGATAATAAAATATTTACTAGATTAGAGGCTCACGATTTAGTAAAAGACGGTTGTTCGATTAGCAATAAAGTGTATGTAAGTAATAATAATAATAGTCTTGGCAGGGAAATAAGTTTGCAGGATGTGGAAGAATGGGCAGACATCCAGGAGCAGATAGTTATTAAAAGTGATAGGTTGCTAATTGGATATTTTAAAGTTCCACTGGCTAATACTATTGATACAAAATCGGCACTTGGAGTTTCTGTTTATTCTAGGGCAACAGATTTAATACGCAAGGCGGATGAGCAATATTCAAGGCTTTTATGGGAGTTTGAAGGTTCAGAACTTGCAATAAATGCATCAGAGGATTTGTTTACTAGAGATATTAACGGCAATGCTATTTTGCCAAAGGGCAAGGAAAGGCTATATCGTAAACTGGAGATAGATAGTTTAAGAACTACAGAAGCCTTTTTCGAACCATTCTCGCCAACAATAAGAGATGCTTCTTTAATCAATGGGCTTAATGAACAATTAAGAAGAATAGAATTTAATTGTAATTTAGCTTATGGGACATTGTCAGACCCTAATAATGTCGACAAGACTGCGGAAGAAATAAAAGCTAGTAAGCAAAGAAGTTATGCCTTTGTCTCGGATGTACAAAAGTCACTTAAGAGCGCCTTGGAGGATTTAGTTTACTCTATGGATGCATTAACAACTACTTATAATTTAGCCCCTGTTGGAAAATATGAACAAAGTTTTGATTTTGATGATAGTTTAATTGTGGATAATAAGACAGAGCAGAGCATTAAGTTGCAAGAAGTAGCAAGTGGGATATTGAAGCCGGAACGCTATTTAATGTGGCGCTATGGGGTTACAGAAGAACAAGCTCGTGAAATGATGCCGGACGATTTAATAGGTGAGTAGATGCTGAAATCTGAAAGATTACAAGAGCTGTCTAATTATTTTATATCTCTTTATGAACAACTGGAGGATTTTATTATAGGAGATTTTTCAAGGCGAGTTAGTAAGGCTGGGACTGTTACAGACATGGCAGAGTGGCAAATTATAAGGGCTGAATTGTTTGGAATGAGTGAGAAGGCTTTGAAAAAGAAAATTTCGAGCGTTTTAAACATTACTCTTAAGGAAGTCGATAAACTATTTGAAGAAATTGCGCTAGAGTCTATAAGTGCTGATAGTGCATTGTATGAGTATGCTAAATTAACACCTTTACACTTAAGTCAATCAGAAGAATTAAGAGATTATATTAATGCAGTAAAAGAACAGACTAAAAGTGAATTTAAAAATATAACTGGTTCTCTTGGTTTTTGCACTACTATAAATGGCATTAGGAGAAATAAAAAGCTAACAGATGCATATAGGCAGGCGTTAGACCTTGCGCAACTACAAATATCAAGTGGTGCAGTTGATTATAAAACAGCTATAAAAATGGCTATTAAAACTATTAGTAAAGAGGGTATTAAAGTTGTAAAATATGACACCGATTGGGTAAATAGATTAGATGTGGCTGTTAGGAGGGCGACGCTTACAGGCGTTAGCCAGGTATCGCAGAAAATAAATAATAAGGTCATAGATGATTTAGGAACAGATATTGTTGAGGTGACTGCGCATAGTGGCGCTAGGAGTACTGGAACAGGAATTAAGAACCACAAGGCTTGGCAAGGTAAATGGTATTCTTTAAGTGGTAAAAGCAAAGAATATCCATCTTTAAAACGTTCCACTGGATTTGGACATGGAGACGGTCTAGGAGGATGGAATTGTACTCATCAATACTTTGCTGTTATTCCTGGAGCATCTACGCCAACGTACACAAGAGAACAATTGCAAAATATAGACCCTGCCGATTTTGGGTACAAGGGCAGGACATATACACATTACCAAGCATTGCAACAGCAAAGAAAAATTGAAACAGCTATAAGACAAACTAAAAGAGAGATTATTGCATATAAAAACGCTGGATTAGAGGAAGATTTTACAAGTGCTAGCATTAAGTTAAATAGACAAAAGCAAGAATATAAGAATTTTAGCAGGGTGGCGGGCTTATTGAAAAGGAATGAGAGACACCAGGTGCAAAACTTCGATAAGAGCATAAGCCAAAAATCTGTATGGGCTAATAAAAAGAATAAATAAGTTAAACAAAAGTCTTTAAGGTAAAGGCTTATTTTTATGTTTAAAAACTAATAAGGAGGAAATATGAATAAGGAATTTTTAAGTGGTTTAGGGTTGAAGGATGATATTATAACCCAGGTATTAGAAAGCCATTCTAGTGCTTTGATAAAGGAAAAGGAGAAATATCAATCCTTAGAAATTAAGGTAGGGGGGTTAGAGCAACAGTTAAAAGACGCTAATAAGGAAATAAAAGACTATAAGGACATGAACATTGAAGATATACAGAAAAAAGCGTTAGAGTGGGAAACTAAGTATAATGATGATACAAAAGCGCTTAAAGAGCAGTTAGAAGGTAAAGAATATGAAAATAGTTTAAAAGAACTTTTAGGAAAATATAAATTTTCTTCTGAACTTTCTAAGACGGCAGTCTTAGCTGATTTAAAAGAAAAAAAGTTTAAAAATGAAAATGGAACTTTGCTAGGAGCAGATGAATATTTAAACCAGCTAAAAGAAAAAGACCCAGGCGCTTTTTTAAGTGATGCCCCAGGGACAGTTATATCGAGTACAAAAGGATTACAAGATAGTTCAACTTTAAATAAAAATGCAAATGCAAATATGGCGTTAAGAGCGCTAATAGGAAGGGAATAATTAAAATGACAAAAATAATATCAAGAGAAAATGCTGAGGCAATAATTAGAGAACAGATAGTTAATGACATTTTACAGGATGCGCCAAAGCAATCGGTTTTTATGAATTTAGCAAAGAAAATGCCTAACATGTCGTCGAATGTTACAAAAATGAGGGTTTTAGATATATTACCAACTGCTTATTGGGTCGAAGGCGACACAGGCTATAAACAAACTACAAACCAGGCGTGGGATAATGTATATATGTATGCATCAGAGCTTGCTGTAATTGTTCCAATACCAGAGTCAGTTATAAATGATGCCGATTTTGATATAATAGGGGAAGTTACTCCAAGAGTTTTAGAAGCTATTGGACAAAGAGTTGATAGTGCTGTAATCTTTGGAGAAAATAGACCTAGAGAATGGCAAAATGATATAATTACACTCGCTAGACAAGCGGGGAATAATGTTCCGGTTGGCTCAAATCCGGATTATTACGACCTTATAATGTCAGAGGGTGGAGTTCTAAATAAAATTGAAGAATTTGGGTATATGGCGACTGGCGCAATAGCTTCTAGGTCTATGAGAGCAAAATTAAGAGGGTTAAAAAGTACAGATGGTACACCGATTTTTTCTGCCAGCATGCAAGGAACAACAAATTACGCATTAGACGGAGCGCCTTTACATTTTCCGGATAATGGTTCTTTTAATAATTCTATAGCACAATTAATTGTAGGAGATTTTAACCAGGCGGTATATTCTATTAGACAAGATATAACTGTTAAAATCCTTACAGAAGGAGTTATTCAAGACCCTAACACAAGAGAAATAGTGTACAATTTAGCACAACAAGACATGATTGCTTTAAGAGTTGTGTTTAGGATGGGTTGGGCTTTACCTAATCCAGCGACGCGACTTGATGAGGACAGAGTTGGTTGTTCTTTTGCTTATTTAGAACCGGCTGCACCAGTTACAACACAAACAGTAACTATTACAGTAAAAGACAATGCTAATACGCCAGCTGTTGTAACTGATGCTATAGTAGACGTAAATGGCTCAAGAATGAAAACTAATAGCGCTGGTAAGGTTGTATATAACTTACGAGTTGGAAATTATCCTATGAAAATTAAAAAGACTGGATATTCAACTTTAAATGATAATATAGTTGTTAGTAATTCAGCGGTAACTAAAGATATTACTTTAATGATTAATAAATAAGTTGGTGCAAAATGAAAACATATATTGATTATGAATTTTATAGTGGCTTTGGGGGAAAAATCCCCCAAGGTTCTTTTGATAGATACGCAATAAGAGCAACTAAATATATAGATTATAATACTTTTGGCAGGATAAAAGAAATTACAGAAGATATAAAAATAACTACATGTGAAATTGCAGACCTTATATATAAAAGTAGCTTGGAAGGTGATAAGGAAATACAATCGGAAAGTGTTGGTAGTCATTCCGTGACTTATACAGCTAATAACAAGACTGTAGAACAAAAGGCATATGATATTTTAAAAATGTATTTAGACTCGGAATTATTGTATAGAGGTGTTTAGCATGTTCTTTAAAGATAATATAACTTTATATAATGCTTGTTATAATAAAGAACTTGGGATAAATGAATACTTTAAGACATATTTAACAGGAGTTGACTGGCAAGGACAACAGAATATAAATGTAACAGATAAAGGGATAATAAGCGCTGATAGCGTTAAAATAATTATCCCTTTTTTAGTTGACTCAGAAGGTAAGAGATATATCGAGCCTAAGGAATTTGAAAGGCTTGATATTGCTGAAAAAGGAAAGTATTTTACTTTTAATAATAATGATAAGATTGCAAAAGGTTCTATTGATTTTGATATAGATAGCAAGAATGGAAAGACAATAAAAATGCTTGAAAATCTGTATAGTGATGTTATAAATATAAACTCTATAATTTTACATGATTTTGGTAGTGTAAATATGAAAAGTTGGGAAATAGGGGGGATTTAATGAGTAACAGTTCTGAAATAAAAATAAACATTGATAACCCCGATAAAATTCTCTTAAAAAGACATCTAAATAAAAATGGGGATGCACAAAAGTTATTTACAAATGAAATAAGAAGAACATCAGACCAATATGTACCGTTTGATACTGGGATGTTAAAGAATAATGTGATTACAAAGGCTGATGAGATAGTATATAAGTCCCCACATGCAAAAGTACAGTACTATAAAAGCAAGGGGTTTGGAAAGCAAGGGACATCCAGAGGGGGGCTAAGGGGTAAACAATGGATACCTCGTTCTTGGGCTGATAATGGAAAAAACATTATTAAAACAATCGCTAAATTTGTAGGGGGTGAGGCTAAGTGACAATAATAGAAAGTGTTAGAAACTTTATAAGAAAATGCCCATACTTGGACGAATTTGCCAAGGGTATAAATATAGAGTTTTTAAATGAAGATGTAACCTCTTATTCCATAGAAACAGTACCAGCGGATGCTGTTTTAAAAAAATATGTAAATGGGGATTGTGTAAAGCAATTTGTATTTATCTTTGCAAGTATCGAAAGTTATGGGAATGATATACTCCAAAACATTGAAAATAGTGACTTTTATGAAAAATTTGCTAAATGGATAGAAATGCAAAATAATCTAGGGGAATTACCCGAACTTGACGGATTAAAAGAGGCTCTAAAAATAGAAGTAACTACACCAGGTTATTTGTTTCAGACGGATATAGACAAAGCGCAATATCAGATACAACTAAGATTAAAATATTTTGAAAAAGGAGAAAATGATTAATGGCAGGAGTTAAGCAAAGAAGAAGTATAGCAAATTACTTAAAAATCGAAGAAGCATTTTATTTAATGGGTGCTGGATTTACAGAATTAAATGAGTCCCCAAGCGCTCAGACAACTAGCAAGAGATATGTAAATGATAAGTCAGCAACGAAAGGAATTTCGGGCTATGACTGGCAAACAGCATTTACAACAGACATAATTGCAAGTGAAAAGGCTATTGAACATATTTGTAATATTGGTAAGTATCAGCTAACAGGTTCAGACGCAGAAACAGAATACATTATTGTAGATTTAGACGAGGCTTTGAGTGTTTCGGAAGGGGATTACAGAGCAAGGAAATTCAATATAGCGATAGAAGTAGCAGACTTTTCAGACGAAGATGGGGAAATGACAGCATCCGGGAATTTGTTAGGAATAGGCGACCCGGTAGCAGGTAAATTTAATACAAAAACTAAAGAATTTGTAGAGGGTAATTTTGAATATCCTCCTAAAATTCAAGAATTAAATATTACAAGCGCAGAAGGTGAAAATATATGGGATACAAAGATAACAGTAACTCCAGTGGTTACAGAAGGTAATAGTTATAAGTATAAATTAGGTCAAAATCTAGCATTGCCAGGATTTGAGGAAGTTTGTGGAGCTGAATATATTATCTGGGATGGAACTAGCGATATTACAGCAACTAAAGACGATAAAATTTTAATTGTAGAAGTTAATTCAAAAAATAGAGTCTTAAAAGCAGGAATTGCAACGGTTACAGTTAAGGAGGAAATTGTAAATGTCAATAAAATTTGAAAGAAAAAATAGTATAAGGGACATGGAAATACTAGGGGAAAAATTTGAGGTGGATTTTTCGAGGGACGAAATAGCCATAGTGTTAGCGGAAGTATCTGACAATATGACCAATATAGAAAAAGGGCTTGATATAGAAGAAGGAACTATAAAACGAGCAACAACAGAAATATTAGAAAAATTAAAAGAAGAAGCAAGAAGAGGAATAAATATAATCTTAAATGATGATACAGCATGCGAAAGGATATTTAAAGATAACAACAGCATGGCACTCCATGAAGAGGTTTACGACTTTTTAGTAACACAATATTCTAAGTATAAAGAAAAGCGATTTGAGAAGTATGCACCTAACAGAGCGCAAAGAAGAAAGTAAAATATGAACTCAAATATATTAATTGATGTATTGCCAGAGCACATTAAAATTGATGATAAAGTATATAAAATTAATTCAGATTTTAGAACTTCAATGATATTCGAAATGATGATTAATGATGATGAATTAAGTAATGAAGAAAAAACGAATATTGCATTAAATTTATATTATCCTAGAATACCTCATGATAGGAATTTAGCGATTGAAGCAATAATTTGGTTTTATGGATGTGGTAAAGAACGAAAAGTTAATGGTGAAAATTCTAGGGCTAGAAATTCAAGCAAGAAAAACAATAGAATTTATGACTATGAATTAGATTCTGAATATATTTACAGTGCATTTTTAGACCAATACGGAATTGATTTGCAAGATATTAAATGCTTACATTGGTGGAAGTTTAGAGCGTTATTTAAATCTTTAAAAGAAGATAATCAGATAGTAAAAATCATAGGTTATAGGTCTATAGATATAACAAAAGATATGTCAAAAGAACAAAAAGACTTCTATAAGAAAATGAAAAAAATGTATGAGATACCTAAAAGTCAAACAGAAAAAGAAAAGATAAATGAGATAGAAAAAGCGCTTTTGAGTGATGGAGATTTAAGCGATATATTGTAAAAACAGGACTCTACAAGTATAATATATATAAAATAAGTATATGTATTATACTTGAATGGGGGTAATTTTCATGGGGTTTAATTTCAAAAAAAGTATAAATTTAGGTTGCGGATTAAAGTTGAATATCGGCAAAAAGAGTGTCGGTATAAGTGCTGGGACGAAAGGTGCTCGAGTATCAGTCAACAGCAAAGGGAGAAAGTCGGCAACAGTAGGAATACCTGGAACGGGTATATCTTATACAAAAACTAGTACTAAAAAACGTAAGCCTAAATGATTTTTATATAAAAACAATTTAATATATAGATAAAAAGCAATTACCTTTTTAGGTAGTTGCTTTTTTATTTTACTCCGAGGGGGTGAGATTTTGGCGGATGGGTCTATTATACTTAAGACCTTATTAGATACAGCAGGGATAGAAAAAGGACTTGGTGGACTCAATGGTGTAGCGAAAAAGGGGGCGAAGCTAGCAATAGCAGGAGTTGCTGGAATAGGTACAGCACTAGGAGCAACAACAGTTAAAGCAGTTAAATTTACAGATGAATATACTAAGGCAATGAATGGCTTTGAAGCATCTACAGGAGAAGCAAATGCAAAAGTAAATGGATTTGGCGAAGCAATGCAAAATGTATATAAACATAACTTCGGTGAAAATTTTGAGGACATAGGAAACGCTATGTCTAGCATTAAGCAAAATTTGGATGGCATTGATGCGTCTAATATAGAGAAGGTAACAGAAAGCGCAATAGCCATGCGTGATACATTTGATATAGATATAAACGAAGGCTTGCTTGGAGTCAATTCTATGATGAAACAATTTGGAATGACAGCAGAGGAAAGCTATAATTTAATGGCGCAAGGTGCTCAAAATGGACTCAATCAAAATGGGGACTTAGCTGACCAGTTGGCAGAGTATTCGGTATACTATAGTGATTTAGGAATATCGGCGGAAGAAATGTTCAACATGATGGCTAATGGAGCA
>CP103805.1 GCA_024919175.1 Clostridioides difficile | reverse complement strand
TGGCTTAATAAAAAGTATGGTTTTGACTATGATTATAAAGATATTAAGGCTAAGTTTACCCCTAAGATACCACGTGATGATTTAGTTGTAGCAAATATATTGAGTCAACTTGGAGATAAATTATCTACTGAAACTGGCTTGTCTCAACTAAGTTTTATTGATAATCCTCATGCTGAAATGGAAAAGGCTAAAAAAGAACAGGAAATAGTTTCAGAGGGAGAGATTTTATTAGATGAATCAAAAGATTATAACTAAATTGACTGAAGATATATATAAATCTGCTGAAAATAGGACAAAACCATTTTATAAATATCAAAGAGAAAACAGGGATAAACTTCTATTAGAAATAGCAAAGATATTGCTAACACATGATATTATCAATGAATACTTAAATATTAATAATAAAGATAATAAAAATCTAAGGTCAAAACTTAATAAAATTATAAATGAATATTCCAATAGTTATGATGATGAAGTCAAGGATATACAAACTATTTTATCAGATTCATCTAAGAATAAATATTCAAATTTGATAATTTTATTAGGAGTAATACTGAAAATAAAAGATATTAGTAATATGAACAATAAAGTTATAAATAAGATAGTGAATAATAAAGTTGATGGAAAACATTGGAGTGACAGGCTTTGGAAGAATAAAAAAGGTATAGAAGAGTCTTTAAAAAAAGAAATAAAGAGTTTTCTAAATGGAAAAACTTCTGTAAATAAGATAGAAAAAGCAATAAGAGATAAGTATTCAACTGGAGCAGGTCAGACAAGGAGACTAGTAGAATATGAAGTATCTAGATGCCAAAGTGAAGTAAATGAGTATTTTTTCAAAACACAAGGCATTATAAAAGTAATGTATTGTGCTGATTTAGATTCTCGTACATGTAATGATTGTAGCATTTATAATGGATTAACCTTCTATGTAAATGAACCAAGACCATCATTACCACAACATTGTTTTTGTAGATGTGAATATATACCTGTTATCTAACACATATTGATTTGATATGTGTATTTACTATGTCCAAATTTATAAAAAGGAGAAAAATATGCAAAAAAGAGAAATGATAGAACTATTACAAAATGTAGAAGACGAATCAGAGATAGATTCTTTATTAGAGAATTTTAAGTCAAAAGAACCTAAAAGTCCTACAATAGATGAGTTTAAAGCCTTAATTTTAAGTGATTCAAACTTTAAGTCTTTTATGGATAAAGAAAACAATAACTATTATAGTGAAAAGTTAGAACATTTTAAGAAAAATGATATGCAAACACTGATAAATGCTGAGGTTCTAAAAAGAACTTCTACAAATGAAACAGATGAGCAAAAGGCTATAAGGGAACTAAATGAAAAACTAGATAGATTAGAAAAAGAAAAAAGACATACAGAAATGATTTCTAAATATAAGGATATTTTAGTTGAAAAGAAAATACCTACAAACTTAATTGAATATCTACTATCTGATGATGATGAAAAAACAATTGCAAATATAGATATATTTGAAAACTCAATGAAAAAATATATCCAATCTAGAGTAGATGAAAGGATTAAAGATGGTTCATACACACCACCTGGAAAAGAAGGTATTAATGAATTATCAGAGATTAGAAATCAGATAAAACAAGGATTAAATAGTTTCTAAAATAAAAGGAGGAGGATTTTATAAATGGCTAATGTATTACAATATGTAACGCTTTTTCAACAAGAATTAGATTCACAAATAGTGGTAGGTTCAACTACTGGATGGATGGAAAGAAACTCTGGTCAAGTTATATATGATGGAGGTAGAGAAGTAAAGATTCCTAAAGTTTCTATGGATGGTTTAGGAGATTATGATAGATCTAAAGGATATGCTCCAGGGGCAATAACACTTGAGTATGAGACTAGAAGAATGGAAATGGACAGAAGTAGAGAGTTTATGCTTGATTCGATGGATGTAAATGAAACGAATTTCGTTGTAAACGCATCTTCTGTAATGGGATTATTTCAAAAGCAACATGTTATACCAGAAATAGATGCATATAGATACTCAAAGATATTTTCAGAAGTTTCTAAGGCTGATGAACGTGTAAAATATTCTTACGAAGCATCTGCTGCAAGTATTTTAAGTGAACTAAAAAATCAGATTGCATCAATACAAGATTCAACTGGCGATATCCCTCTTATTATTAGTATGTCTAGTATAGTAGCAAGTATATTAGAACAGTCTACTCAACTTGATGATATTGAATTTGGTGATGGAGATATAAAAAGAATTGTAAAATCTATAGACAATGTACCTATAATAAAAGTTCCATCAAAAAGAATGAAAACAGAATATATATTCATGGATGGAAAAACATCTGGCCAGACAACAGGAGGTTTTAAAGAAGGACCAAAAGCACTAGATATAAACTGGTTAATAACTCCATCATCTGCTCCAATTGCAATATCTAAGACAGATAAACCAAGAATATTTACTCCAGATCAAAATCAATCAGCTGATGCTTATAAAATAGATTATAGAAAGTATCATGATTTATGGCTATTAGATGAACCAATAAAACTTTGTAGAGCGTGTGTAAAGCAAGCAAAGATTACTCAAGAGTAGAGGTGAAATAAATGTTTGTATTAAAAAAAGGTAATGTTATTAGACTTGCTAATAATGAATATGAAAGTAATAATCTAGTATCAAAGGGATTTAAAATATATTTAGAAGAAGTGATTGAAGAAGATATTGAGAAAAAAGAGGAAAAAATCGAAAAAGTTAAATTAATCTCTAATGATTTATTTAATCTATCTAAGCCAGAACTTATGGAAATCGCTAAAGGTAAGAATATAAAAGGATATTCAACTAAAACTAAAGAAGAATTAATTCAATTACTAGATGAGTACAATGCTTGATAATATTAAGTTAGTTTTAGGAATAGAAAATGATAGATATGATAAATTAATAATCCTTTATATAAAGAAGATAAGTGAAATGGTTTTAGAATATTGTTTTAGACAGGAACTAAGTATAGCACTAGAAGGGTTTGTGGAAGAAAAAGTAATATCAATATTATCTTCAAGATTTGAGGAACTTAAGAAAAATAGCGGACTTGATAATCTAGAAAAAAACTTAAAAGCAATAACTAGAGGTGATACAAAAATAGAATATAATACTTTAACATTGCAAACTGCTGAAAATAGCATAAGTTCATCATCTTTTTTAACTGATACTGATAAAAAATTTCTAAGCCCATTTTGTATTGTTAATATGTACTAAGAGGTGATTAAGTGACAGAGGCAGATATATTAGAAATGACGTATCTTGATAAAATGAATATCATCAGAAAATCAAAAGGCTGGAATGAAGAAACATATTCTAATGATTTTAGTAATGTTGTTATAGCTGAAAATATCCCTTGTGCAATTTCAAGGAAAGAAGAAGCCATTGTAAGTGGCGATATTGGAGCTATAGTTATAAATCGAAAGTTATTTTGTAGACCAGAAGTAGATATAAAAACAGGCGACACTATAAATGCAACTTATAGTCATGGAGAAGAAGCTGTATTTAAGGTTTCTAAAGCAAATATATATCCAAGCCATATGGAAATACCTATTACAGAATTGGAGCGGATATAATGGGAATAGATAACTTAGGAGTTTTTGAAGCATTAGCATTAGATTTAAAGTTAAATGCATCAAATTTTAATAGAAAAATTAAGAAGTTTACAAATAAAACTGGCAAGGAATTAGCAGAAAATATCAGAGATGAAACACCTGTTAGAACTGAAAAGTTAAAGAATGGATGGGAAGAGAGTCAACCAGAATATGATACTTATATTGTTGAAGACAAGGTTGAATATGCTACTTTAGTAAATGATGGCCATTCAACTAAAAATGGTGGTATTGTTCCTGGTTCTTTTATGGTTGAAAAGGGAATTGAAAAAACAAAAGAAAATATGACAAGTGCAAAAGCAAATTTATTTGATTGGTAGGTGATTAGTTGCTTACAAACAGAGACATTATAATAGCAGTTAATAAAAGAATAGAAAGTGAGTTTAGAGATACAGATATTTTTATTAATGAGGATAATATACAAGGCTTTGATGAGGCTTGTTTTTTTGTGCAACTTTTACCTGTTTCTAATAATATTGCAAATAACATTTTAGATGTTAAAAAGATATTCATAGATATTGAATATTACCAAAAGGCTAGAAAAAATAAATTAAATCTATATGACATACAAAGTAGATTAGAAAAAATATTTAATAGAAATATTAGAGTTAAAGATAGAAGTTTAACTATAGAAAATATATCTCCATCAATTGTAAAAGATTCTATAGGATATAAACTAACTTTTCTAATGACTGTATCTTATTTTGAAGAGATTTACTTTAGTAAAGAAACATATGAAACAATGAAAAGTGTAGATTTAAAGATAGGAAGTGATTAAATGGGTTTACCAGAAATTAATATTTCTTTTATCCAGGCAGGAAAAACTTTTGTTAAACGTTCTGGAGGTATTGTAGCACTTATTTTAAAAGATACAAAGAATATAGGGTTAGTTGAGATAAAAGAAATAGAGGATATTCCAGAAAATTATTCTGCTGTTAATTTAGATTATATAAAAATGGCTATGAAGGGAAATGTGTATCCTCCAAATAAAATATTAGTTTATACATTAGATACAGATGAATTAATAGATGATGCTTTAGATTTTCTTGAAACTTGCGAGTTTAATTATCTTTGTATGCCAGAAGAGACAGAACAGGATTTACCTAAAATCAAAACATGGATTAATAAGATGAGAGAAGATAATAAAATAAAGGTTAAAGCTATTACTGCAAGTAATTCAGCAGATTATGAAGGTATAATAAACTTTACAGCAACTGACATTGAAGTAGAAGGTAAAAAATACACTTCAAATGAATTTCTACCAAGAATAGCAGGTTTTATTGCAGGAACTCCATCAACTCAATCTGTAACATATGCAGAAATACCAGAAGTTACTAATATACCTAAATTAACAAGAGTTGAAGCTAATACAAGGATAAATAATGGAGAGTTAATTTTGATAAAAGAAAGTGGAGCTATAGTAATCGCTAGAGGAGTTACATCCTTTACAACAACTACTGATTCAAAAGGTGATATATTCAAAAAGATTAAGCTAGTTGATACACTAGATCAAATCCACAATGATATTAAAAAGATAATTGTAAAAAATTATATAGGAAAAACTCCTAACACTTATGATAATAAGTGTTTACTTATTGTTGCAATACAATTATATCTTCAAGAATTAGAAAAAGAAGGTTTAATTGATGAAGGTCCAACTGTAGAAATTAATTTAGATGCTCAAAGAGCATGGTTAAAAGAAAATCATATTGATGTATCTAATATGGAAGAACAACAAATAAAAGAATGTAACACAGATACAATTGTATTTTTAAAAGCAAAAATTAAATTAATAGATGCAATGGAAGATGTATATTTAGACATCTCTATGTAGTTTGGAGGTTAAAATTTGAAAGCTAAAATAGATGCAAAAAGAATAATATCTGGTACTTTTGGAGAGTGTTGGCTAGATAATAAGCAACTTACATCAACAAAAGGGATGGAAGCCAAGGTTGATATAGATAAAGAAGAAATAAAATTATGTGGTCAAATAATGACCACATATAAAATGATTGGTGCAACTGGAAAAGGATCTATAACTCTTTATAAGATAAGTACCTTATTTGGCGAATATGTCGAAAAAATGTTAAATGAAGGTAAAGAGTTTAAAGTAACTATAATAAGTAAATTGCAAGATCCAGATTCATATGGTTCTGAAAGAATTGCACTTTATGGATGTATGTTTGATGATTTAACTTTAGCTGATTGGGAAGCTGCAAAAGTTGGAGAAATAGAAGTACCTTTTACATTTGAAGGCTTTGAATACTTAGATAAAATAAAAGAAAAATAGGAGGATTTTATTATATGAATACAGTAGAAAAATTATTAAATATGGATGCAGGTAAATTGAAAATGCCATCTAGCGCATTTGAATTATATTGTAAAAAACTAGATGATGCTTTAGAGATAGAGTGTAAGGCTATTGATCCAGAACGTTTTGATGAAATAAGAATGAACTCAATGGATGTTAATAGTGGAGATGTAGAAAACATTAATATATATGAACTTAAAGTAAACACAATATTAGAATCATGTTCTATATTTAGCAATATGGAATTAGTTAAAAAATTTAGTGCAATTACACCTAAAGAACTGGTTAAAAAGCTACTACTTAGCGGAGAAATAGATAAATTATATGAAGAAGTTAATAAAGTAAATGGAATAGATGCTGAGGGAGATAAAAAAAGACAGAAGGAAAAAAATAAAGAAATAAAAAACTAATTAAAACGGATGGAGAAGTTAACTTAATGTACTTATTATTTAAGTATAAAGGTATAATGCCATCCGTTTCTTATCGTATGCTAAAAGGTGAAAAAGAAATTGTTAGTGTTTTTATAGATCAAGAGTTGGATGAAAAAAGAGAAGAAATAAAATCTGGTGCTGGGAGGTTGTTTTAGTATATGAGTTCTAATACAAAAGTCCTACAAGCAATAATAAAAATGAGAGATGAAGCAAGTTCAACCTTAAGGAGAGTAGCAGCAAATACTAGAGCTCTGCATGATTCATCTTCCCAAGCATCAAGATCATTAAATAATGTCCAAAGTAATTTAAAAAGTGTTGGAACCAGTGCTTTAAAAGCAGGAGGTCTTATTACTGCTGGAGTTGGTGGTGCATTTGCAGCAGCAACTAAAGTTGGAACAGAATTTGAAAGTGCTATGTCTCAAGTTAAGGCTACATTTGGAAATTCTCTAAAACCAGGAGACTTTGAAGCAATGTCTAAGGCTGCTAGAGATGCTGGAAAAGCTACAACTAAAACTGCTGCTGATTCTGCTAATGCACTTCAGTATATGGGGCTTGCTGGATGGGATGTTCAAAAGTCAATGCATGCTTTAATGCCAGTACTTAATTTATCAGAGGCAGCCTCTATGGACCTTGGTCTAGCATCAGACTTAGTAACTGATAGTATGAGTTCTATGTGTTTAGAAGTTGATAAGGTCAGTAAAAGTGGCAAAGTACTAGCTGGTGCTGGATTAAGTGAGTATTTAGATAAGGTTGCAAATGCATCTACTAAATCAAATACAAACATACAACAGCTAATGGAAGCTTTTAATGTTGCAGGTGGTACATTTAGTAATTTAAAAGTTCCATTATCTGAGGCAACTGCTATCATGGGAATACTTGCAAACAGAGGAGTTAAGGGCACAGATGCAGGTCATGCTTTAAACTCAATCATGATAAATCTTACAACAGGTGCAGGGCAAGCAGGTAAAGCAATGAAAAAACTAGGTGTAAGTGCATTTGATAACCAAGGTAAATTTAAAGGTATGTCAAATGTGCTTAAAGAAGTTGCAAATAAAACAAAAGATATGACTGATAAACAGAAAAATTATTACTTAGCAGCCATAGGAGGAAAAACTCAATTAAAAACATTACAAAAGTTACTTGATGGGGTTGGAAATGAGTATGATGGCTTAAAGAAAAAAATAGATAATTCAAAGGGTGCCTTAAAAACAATGTCTGATGTAATGAAGGATAATACTAAGGGAGGACTTGCAACCTTAAAATCAGCCCTTGAAGAAACTGGAATTACTATTTACTACCAACTAAAGCCAGCAATAGCCTCTGTAGTTGATAATTTAACTAAAATGACTGTTTGGTTTAATAATCTAAGTGAACCAATAAAAAGAGTTATAACTAATGTAATGCTTTCGGTTGGAGCATTTGGAGTGCTTTTATTAACTATAGGTGCAGTATCTTTAATTGTTTCAAAGGCTATAGGTATATTTGGTTTCTTCGCTCCAATAATACTAAGAGCAAAAGTTGCTTTCAGAGCTTTTGTAATTGGTATGAAACCATTAAGTGCAGTATTTTTGGCTGTAATGGGTCCTATAGGATGGACTATAACAGCTGTAATTGCACTGTCAGTAGCATTTACTGTTGCTTATGCTAAATCTGAAGTATTTAGAAATAAGGTTAATTCATTAGTAAAATCATTTACAGAATTCGCAAAGCCTATAGTAAATTTTTGTATGCCTGCACTTAAACAATTAGGAGAGAAATTTAAAGAGTTGTTATCAGCATTTGGTCCACTGTTTGCATCTATCTTAAACTTAGGAAGTGTAATAATGAAGGTACTAGGACCTGTTTTAATTGGTGTAATAGGTTTTCATATAGCAAAGTTAGTTGTAGTTTTATCTACTCTAGCAATTGCATTCAAGGCCGTGGTTGATACTATAACTGGTGTACTAAATGGTCTAGCATCTATTTTAAATGGAATATTTGATTTAATTATAGGCATTGTCACAGGCGATAGTAAAAAGATGATAAATGGAGTTAAGCAAATATTTGATGGTGGAACTAAAATTATAAAATCAATTTGGAAAGGATTCATAGATTTTGTAACTGCTCCTATACAAGCTATAGCTGATATAGCTGACAGTTTATTCAAAGATAAAGCTAAATGGCTTACAGATAAGTGGAGGGATTTAAGAACAACATTAGAAAATCCAATAGAGGCAACTGCTAAAATTGCTACAAAGACAAATATAAATATCCCAGGAAGTAAAGCAGCAGATGCAGCTGGAAAATCAACTCCAAACACAGGAGGATTAAAACAAACAGTAGCAAATCTAAAGGGTTCATTTAGTGATTTTAAAACTTTTATTAAACCTATGACAGATTCTATAAGTCAAGGCGTTGAATATGGAAAATCTAAATTTACAGAGTTACAAAATAAAATATTAAATGATGTTAAACCTGCACTAAAGGTTCTAGAGGATTCTGGAGTAAATTTTAAGAATAAATTTAAGGAGTCAATAACTTCAATAAAAGATAAATTTAATGAATTAAAGGATATATTAGCTGGAAACATTAAGACAAATATAGATAATCTAGTAAAAGCATTTGAACCTTTAAAACCTCATTTAGATAATTTAAAAGAGTGTTTTGATAAAGTTAAAAAAGCAATTACTGACTTTTTTACCCCAGCCAAACAAGTTGGAGATACAGTAGACCAAGTAAGCCAACCAATGGACAATATTAAAAAGTCTACTGATGGTATAAAATTAGCATTTCAGAACTTAGGTCAAGCACTTGCTCCTGTTAAAGCTTGGTGCCAAGGGTTTGTGCCTTTCCTATCACAAATAGGACAGCAATTATTACCAGCTATAGGAATAGCAATAGCTGGTGTTGTTGGAGGAATAATTTTAGCATTTATATGGTTTTTAAATACATTAACTGCAATAATAACAACTGTTTCTGGAATTATAAACGGAATCATATCTTTTATATCTGGAATTGTAAATGTTGTGATGGGACTTATAACAGGAAATGCTGATCAAACTATGGATGGACTTAAGCAAATATTTGATGGCGGAGTAGGTATAGTAAAATCTATTTGGAATGGACTTGTTGATTTAGTTAGTGGGATACTTGAACCTGTAATAGATCTTGCTGATTCTCTTTTCAAGGATAAAGTTAAAGGTGTAAAAGAAGCTTGGAATAAACTAAAAAAATTCCTTCATGATCCAATATCAGGAACAATAGAAATATTTAAAAAAGGTCCTAGTTTACAAGTTGGAAAAGGTGCAGATGCTGCTGGCGGTCCAAGAGGTGCATTTGGTATAAACAGAGTTCCTAGAAATGATTATTTAATAAGAGCGCATGAAGGAGAGAAACTTTTAACCAAGCAGGAGGCCAATCAATATAAAAGAAATAATTCAAATGGTAGTTTATTAATTGATAAATTGGCAGATACAATAATTGTAAGAGAAGAGGCTGACATAGATAAAATAGTAAGAAAACTAAACAAAAAAATATCTATTGCAAAAGTTGGAGGCGTCCTGTAAATTATCGTGCTATAATTGTAGTATATAATTTACCAGGGGGTTATGTTATGAATAAAAAAATACCAGCATTAGCAATATCGGTCATACTATCTTTAAGTTTAGTTGGATGCAGCACAAATGATTCAAAAAATGGAGATAGTAAACCTAAGCAAAATACAGAGGAAATTAAAAATCATAAAATAGGAGAAGTTGTTGATTTGGACGGAGCAAAGGTATCTGTTAAAAATGTTAGAAAACTAGAATCAGATAGTAATGTATATGCAGTTGAGATTGAAATCACCAATACAGGAGATACATATCTTGAAAGTGATTTCCTTCAAAACTACATACTAAAAACAGATGATAATACAATTGGAAGTGCAATAAATAATCAAGAATTAAATGGAGAATTATTATTTGACACAATACATCCAGGAGATACTTTAAAAGGCGAAATAGCATTTGAACTTACAAAAGATACAAAACCAAAAACAATTGAAATTGCTTATGAAAATGTAGGAAAATACACAGTATTTGATTTATAATAATTATCTTAAAAGACACTTATTTATGTAAGTGTCTTTTTTTAGGAGGAGTTTAATGGAAATATGGTTAAGACAAGCAAATAATACCTTTAGATTTCCTGTTATTCCATCCTCTTTTGAAATAAACGGAAATGCAACAATAAATACATCTAATATATTAGGGGTAGGAGATATTGCAGTATTTGGAGGGTTAGGGCTTAAAACTATAGAACTATCCTCTTTTTTCCCTAATCAAGAATATAGTTTCTGTAATTATAATGGATTTCCAAAACCATATGATTGTGTAAATTTAATAGAAAGTTGGATGAGAGAAGGATATATATTAAGATTTATCATTACAGAAACTAATATAAACTTTGAATGTATAATTGCAGATTTTAACTATAGAGAACAAGATTATTCAAGAGACGTTTATTTTACTTTAAGTCTAAAAGAATATAGAAGGATACAAATATCCAAAGTAAACATTAATAATGATGAAAAATTATCTTCTGAAAAGAATGTTCCACTGACAAAAGGATTTGATACTAAGCAAAAAACACATAAGGTTGTTGAAGGAGATACCCTTTTTAAGATAGCTAAAAAATATTATGGCAATGGAGATTTGTGGGAAAAGATTTATAAAGCAAATGAAGATACAATCAAAGATCCATCTGTAATAAAAAATGGTTGGATATTAATAATTCCTTAAAATGGTGGTGATTTATAATTAATAAAATCAAAATACAAGTTCATATAAAAAACGGAAATATATATAATGTAACTGATTTAGTGGATAAATGTACTTGGTCTGGTGATTATAGATCACCATCAAGAACTTTGGAATTTTCTATAATTCAATCTGCAAGTGACATTAATTTTAGGCAAATAGATATTCCAGTAGCAAGTACAGTTTGTTTCTATGTCAATGATAAAGAACTTTTTAGAGGGATGATAATAGATAGATCTTTAGACTCAAGTAATAACATGATTGATTTCACTGCAAAAGATATGGGTTTTTTACTTTTACAAAGCGAAGTGTCATACAATTTTAAAGATAAACTAGTTGAAGATATTGCAAAACAGGTTTTTGTAGATAATAAATTTCCACTAGGCAATTTACCTAGAACCAACGTTAAATATACAAAAATGTTTATTGGTGTAACTGGCTATGATACTATAATGAGTGTTTATACAGAAGCAAGTAAAACAACCAAGAAAAAATATATGATAGAGTCTAATCTTGATAAATTTAATGTCATTGAAAAGGGTGTAGTTACTTTAAATATAACATTTGAAGAAGGTTTTAATCTTATTAATACTAGTTTTTCAGAGAGTATGGAGAATGTAAAAAATAAAGTACTAGTTGTTGATCAGTATGGTAATAAGATTAGTGAAAGGATAAATGACTCTATATTTAAAGATGTTGGGGTAATTATGCAAAAGGTAATACAACAACAAGAAAATAGTACCATGGATATAGAAAGTGAGTTTAAAGGAATCGAAAAGACTTGCTCTCTAAAAGGATATGGTGATATAAGTTGTGTAACTGGCAGAGGTGTAAAAGTAAAAGACTCATATACAAAACTTATAGGGCTCTTTTATATAGATACAGATAAACATACATGGCAAAATGGAGATTATCAAATTGAATTAGAACTTAATTTTGAGAATATAATGGATGAGAAATCTGCTGGTCAAGATGAACAAAAAGAAGATGGTTCAGAGTATACTGGAGGAACAGAATTCCCTGCTGAATTTACTGCTTATTGTCCTAGAAAATCTGAGGGCGGAGATAAAGATTGTAGAGGTAAAAAACTTGAACCATCTAAAAAAACATGTGCGGCTCCTATGGTTGGAGCATATGAAAAATCTTACTATACAAAAGATTTCTTAAACAAACATCCTCTTATGAGATATGGAGATGAAATACAATTAGTTACAGGTGTTTCAAGTCGAGATGGAACATATAAAGTAAATGATAATGGACCTGCAATAATTATAGAAAAGGATGGCACATACCATATAGATATTTTATTTGGGAATGTTGAAGAAGCTAATAACTTTGGAAGAAGAAAAGGAAAGATTATCATTGGTGGTTATGCTGGAAACGTGACAGAAAGAGCAAAAACTGTTATAGCTGAAGCAAGAAAACACCTTGGAAAGCCATACAAATGGGGTGGTAATGGACCAAGTAATTTTGACTGTTCTGGGCTTATGGTATATTGCTTTAAAAAAGTTAATGTCAATTTACCAAGAACATCTAGTCAACAATCTAAAGTCGGTAAAAAAGTAGAGAAAAACAATTTACAAACAGGAGACTTAGTATTTTTCCATAATCCAGTTAGTCATGTTGGTTTATATATAGGCAATGGAGAATTTTTACATGCTCCACAAAAAGGTGATGTAGTTAAAATAAGTAAGTTAAGTAATAGAAAAGATTTTAATACAGCTAGAAGAGTTTTATAAAAAGAGGTGATAGCATGGCAGATCCAATTAATGAATTTATAGGAATAATGAGGAAAGAAGGTAAATTTCATAATGAACCTTCTTTTTTTATTGGTAAAGTTAAAAATAAATTACCAGATTTAAAGATAGAGATAAATAATCTTTTATTGGAAAAAGAAAATCTTTTAATAGACAGCTGGATTCTTGATAGACAAATAGAATCTTTTAATACAGAAATAAATAAAGAGCACAAACATAACATAAAAAGTCCTTTCATAGATACTTTTGAAGCTGGAGATATGGTAATAATGTTTAAAATAAATGATAAATTTGCTGTTATAAGTAAGTTGGTGGACTTAAATGACTAATACTATATTTCCTTTTATGGGTGTTCCAGAAGATTATATTTCTCCAGACAATGAAGAATTACCTATTTTTAAAGAATTTGCTTGGGATTTCGATAAAGATGAAAAGATAATTGAAAATGGAGACTTTAAAATAGTTGAAAGAAATGAAGCAATTAAAGTATGGATTTATAAAACAATAAAAACAGATAAGTATGTATATCTAATATATGATTGGAATTATGGAACAGATATAAAGAATCTAATAGGACAAAAGTATACTAAAGGTCTTACTGAAAGTGAGGCAAAAAGGTATATACAAGAAGCGCTATTAACTAATCCATATATATTAGAGGTTAATGTAGTAAATACAGAATTTAAAGATGATAATTTATCTATAAGTTTAAATATAAAAACAATTTATGGAGAGGAGGAAATTACTTTTGTATAATGGTCAATCATTTAGTGTCTTAAATAATAGAACTTTAAATAACATAAATCTACCTCTTTATAAAGGTCAAGGATCTTCTCTTTATAATATAGTCTCTCCAATAAATTCAGAACTTGCACAGTTATATATAGAACTTTCTTATATACATAAGAGAGTTTTTATTCAAGATAATTTTGATGATTTTCTTGATAGAAGAGTTAATGAATTTGGAGTATACAGAAAGTTAGGCACAGAGGCAATAGGTGAGGTAACATTTGAGGGCAAAATGGGAACTCAAATACCAAATGGAACAATAATATCTCATAGTGATTTACTATTTGTAGTTATTAAAGATATTACGATAGATGAAGATAGTAAGTTAAATGTAAGTCCTATACAAGCTTTAGAGGTTGGTATTAAGTATAATTTATCAGCTAACACAGAATTTAAATTTATAGAAGAAATAAATGGAGTAACTAAAATTTATAATGAACTAGGCCTAAAGGGTGGAACAGAAATAGAAACAGATGAAGAGTTAAAAGAGAGGTTCTATAAAATACAGAAAAACCAAGCCACAAGTGGTAATAAAGCACATTACCAGTCTTGGGCCTTAGAAGTTGAAGGTGTTTATAACGCAAAAGTAATTCCTCGTTGGGATGGACCAGGTACAATTAAGATTCTAATTTATGGCCAAAATAATCAATCAGTTGATAACGAAGTTTTACAAAGATGTATTGAACATGTAAAAGAAGAAAAACCAATTGGCCCTACCGTTACAATTGTTACACCAAGTACTTTTGATATTACTATTAGTGCGACTTTAACACTTGAAAATGGATATGATATTGAATCCATAAAAGTTGTGTTTTTAGATATTATAAACTCTTATTTAATAGAAAATTCAAGAGAGATTATTTATATAAAAATAATGAGTTTATTAGCAAGCATAGAAGGTGTTCATGATATAAAAAATCTCCTTGTAAATGATGACGTTAAAAACATAATAGTTGATGAAGAAAAAGTTCCTGCTGTTTCAAGTGTTACATTTAATATAGAGGTAAATTAAATTGAAGTTAATTGATTACCTACCAAGTTTTGCAAACAATGAAATTGACATACAAATCCAAGAAGCACTTGAAAATGAACTTCTAACACTAACTGATGAAAAAGATGATTTACTAGATCAGTTTTTTATAGATACAGCAACTTGGGGGCTTGATGACTGGGAGAACCTCTTAGGTATAAAAATAAATTATAAGTTAGACTTTGATACTAGAAGAAGTAATATAAAAGCGAAGATGAGAGGTAGAGGAATAACTACAATAGAGGTTATAAAAGCTATATCAGAGGCTTACACAAAGACCAATGTTGATGTAAAAGTGTTTAGTAGTATATTTAGTTTTACACTTAGTTTTATAACAAATAATTGTAGTTATAACACTATTTTAGAATTAGATAAGAAAATAGAAGAAATAAAACCATGTCATTTAGAGCATAAATTTGAGATGATTTTATATAATGAAAACGGACTTTATACAGGAGCAATGACTGGTACAGAAGAGTCAGTTATCATATACCCTTATACACCTAAAAATATTGAATGTTTTGGGGAAATAATACTATCTAGTGGAAACAATAAAAGCGCTGAAAGGGTAACATTATACCCTAAACAGGAGGTGATATAATTGGCACAAGCACAATATTATACATTACTTACAGAAATAGGTAAAGCGTCTATAGCAAACGCTACAGCACTTGGGACTAGAGTGGATTTTGCAAAAATAAAGGCTGGAGATGGTGGAGGAAGTTCATATATTCCAACAGAAACCCAAACAGCACTCAAAAATGTAGTTTGGGAAAGTACATTAGAGCATGTTCAAGCAGACGAAAAAAATCCTAATTGGGTAGTTATTCAAAAGACTATAACTGGAGATACTGGAAGCTTTACAATTAGAGAGATTGGGGTATTCGACTCTAAAGACCAACTCCTTGCAGTATCTAGTTACCCCGAAACTTATAAGCCCGCTCCAGATTCGGGAACAGTAAAAGAAATATTAATTAAAATTATATTAGCTGTATCTAATACAGCAAGTATAATTTTAAAAATAGACCCCACTGTTGTGCTGGCAACATTAAAAGATATACAAGAGTTAGACACTAAAATAGATACAACTAAAACAGAATTAACAAGCAACATAGAAAATACTAAAAAAGAGTTAAATAATAAAATAGGGAATACGACACAACTTACTACAATAGATAAAACAAATATAGTTAGTGCATTAAATGAGGTAAAAACTAGTGTAGATAGTATAGAAACAACAGCAGATAAAACAAGTTATAATAATGCTACTAGCAACCTTACTGCTACGAATGTGCAAGGGGCGATAGATGAAGTTGTTGCAAAGATAGAAAATTTTAATGAGATTAATATAAATACAATAAATAATATATTACCTATATAGAAAGGAGAATGTTGAAATGGCTAAGATTTATGACTTTGACTGTGTATACGGAGAACAAAAAGTTGTTTTGCCACCAGGAAAGTATTTACTCGAATGTTGGGGAGCAGCTGGTGGTGGAGGTAGTAGTATAACTGACCTTAATTTACGCTCTAAAGGAGGATATTCTAAAGGTGAACTGACATTAAAAAAAGAGACAGCATTGTACGTTTACACTGGTAGGGGAGGTTCTAATTATTCTCCATTCAATGGCGGAGGAAAAGCAATGATGCACGAAGGAGTTAGTGGAGGCACATTGTATTGTAATGGTGGTGGAGCAACAGATATAAGAATTGTTGGAGGGTTTTGGGATAATGAACAAAGTCTTTTATCTAGAATAATTGTAGCAGGTGGAGGTGGTAGAAATAATTTTGAAACAAAAGGCGGAGATGGTGGCGGAGATACTGGAGGTGACGGTTTTAAAGCAGATAGCAAAGGAACTCAAACTAGCGGCGGCAAAGGCGGAGTGGGGTCGGATGGCTCTTTTGGAAAAGGTGGAAGTGCTATATCAACCAGTTCAGGAGAAAATTATGGAGGTGGAGGTGGTGGATGGTATGGAGGTGGAAGTAGCTATCATGCAGGTGGTGGTAGTGGTTATGTCTTTAAAAATGGTAGTTATAGACCTGTTGGATATATACCAAGCAAGGAATTTTGGCTAGAAAATTCTAGCACAATAACAGGTGGAGGCATTGCAGGAGGAGATGGAAAAGCTAAAATAACGCTGTTGCAAGGCTTACCTTTCCTTACTATTAATTCTTATACATCTCAACAAGCTATTTTTACAGCAGGACATACAGAAGAAAATAAACTATCTAAAATAGAATTATATCTTGATGATATATTAAAAGAAACTATAACAACAGATTTATACTTAGAAAAAACTATTAATTATACACTTGAAGATAATGCTCTACACACTCTCAAAATAATTGTGACAGATATTAATAACATGATTTGCGAGCAAGTTGTTACTATAAGCAAAAGTATAATGCCACTACCGATTAATGCTAATCTACAAGATATATCATCCAAGTTAACAGAGATTGGAGAAAGTTTCAAAAGTGGTAAAACGAGTATTATAAATACTTTAGCATTAAAGAATATAGAAGCAAACTTGAATAATACACTTGTGGAGTTGTCAGAGAAAATAAAAACTTCTTTTGATAGTTCAGATGCTAGTGTGCAGGAGTTGCAAAATATAATAACACAAAAAAATAATACTATAACACAATTAAATGCCCAGTTAGGACAAAGAAAAAGATGGGCAAAAGGAACATTCGACCAGACTAAAATTAAAAACGGAAGTACGACTATTCCAATGAATTTGTCTTTTACTCCAACAATAATTTTTGTTACTTGTGGACTTGAATTTAATTTTACTTATGCTTCAGCTTGGAGATGTAGTCTGAAATTTTTTACAAATCTTGTTAAAACAAATCCTACTGCATTAAAAGGTAATGATGAAAATTTTAGTGGTGTTGTTCTTGCGAGCGTTGAAGGGATTAGTAGAAGTAGTTTTGTTTTGTCTCTTAAAAATCTTTCAGGAAATGGTTCAACTGCAGAAATAAGTGCTATTTCTGGAACAACATTTAACTGGACAGCTATAGAATAAAAATGAGGTGATAATATGAATAGAAAAAATAGAATAATTTACGACCAAACAGGCAAGATATGGCTTCAAACTGGTGAATCAACTGGAGATGTATTGGAGCATGATACAATAACAGAATTATATTACTTAGATATTGACTTTGGAAGTATAGACTATAGTAAACAGTATATAGAGTCAATAAACCCAGTTACAAGAGGACTAAATATAAAAGATATACAATTTGTTTTGACAGATGAACAAAAGAGATTACAAGCATTAGAAGAAGAGCTAAACATGTTAAAAGAAGAAAATAAAAATAGAGATAGTGAGATAGTAAACACAGCATTCGAAGTAGAAAATATAATATTAAATAACAATTTATAGGAGGAATTAATATGTATAACTTATTGAAATTAATGATAGAGCAAAAGAACTATAGTACTAAAGAGGATTTGCAACATAAAATGGATGTATTTTATGCAGTAAATAGAATTACAGAAGAACAATATTTAGAATTAACAAGTTTATTAAATAAAGAAGAAATACCAGCAGAACCAACTGTATAAGAGGGCTCTTTTTTTATCTCTAAAAATATGTAAATTCATTTACATTTTGCCTACACTTCTCCTACACTTTGCAGATATTTATGGTTTTAAAATTAGGTACAATAAAACCATAAATTAAGAAAAAGGAGGATTAAATAACTTTTAAAGAGTTAATAAGGTTAGAAATTTTGTATTAAAAGCAAAGAATGTAACTATAGAAGATATAGGGAATAACTTTACAAGTTATAATGCAGATGGATCATTGAAAGAATTATCAATAGAAGTAAATGGTCAGATAGCAAAAGGTATTACAATAGCAAATGATTTAATAGATATGATATAAGTGAGGTGAGAATATGACAGAAAAATTAACTGATAATAATAGCTTAGGGGAACTTATGACATCATTACAAAGTGTACAAACTGATTTTCAAACTGGTAAAAAAAATATAGTTAGTGCATTAGGAAGTCCTTTTGTAGCAACAGATAAATTTGATGGAGGAAGAGGTCTTGAAAATAAGTATAGTGGTACCTTTGGTAAAGGTGGAAGCTTTCATGATAGCAGCACTTTACGTTGTGGAGGTGGAGGTGGCTGGTTTGGTGGTGCCTGTGGCGTTGAAGGTTCAGGTGGTGGAAGTGGTTACACATTAACTAAATATAGTTATAAACCTGTTGGTTATATTCCTACATCTGAGTATTATTTTGAAACTGCTTGGTATGAAAATGGTGGTGCATCTGCTTATATAAATGGTTATTGTAAAATCGAATTACTTCAAGCTTTACCATTTTTGACTATATCATCTTACAATTCCACACAGGCTATACTTAAAGCAAACCATACAGATCCTACACTATTAACTAAAATAGAATACTTTATAGATGATGTGTTAAAAGAAACTATAACAACAGATTTAACAGCAGAGAAAACCATTAACTATATATTAGAAGATAATGCACTACATACACTTAAAATAGTTGTTACTGATACTGCTAATGCTACATCAGAAAAAGTAATAAGCATAAGTAAGAATATAATGCCTTTAAGCGATAGCGCAAGTATACGAGATATAGTAAGTAAAATGAGTGAAATAAAAGAAGGGTTAATAAATGGAAAAACTTCTATCATAAATGTATTAACACTAAAAAATATTGAATCAAGTTTAAATACTTCTTTAGTAGATTTATCAGAAAAGATAAAGAAATCTTTTGATAGTTCAGATGCTAATGTACAAGAGTTACAAAACCAGATTACTAATTTAAATAATCAGCTTAGCCAGAGGATTAAATGGTCTACTGGTACTCATACTATTCCTGCTGGATCTCAAAATAATTTTATTATTCCAACAGGTCTAACTTTTGTTCCAAAAACTATTATAGTTATGTCATTTGCAGTTCATGATGGTTCTAATCCTTCAAAATTTGTATATGCTGATGTATGCATGACTGGTTTAAATCAAAATCTTGTATACGATAATAGAATTATTGGTTCAATGAGTGTTAGAAATGTTACTAAAGAAAGTTTTAGTCTAGAAACTGGTATTAGTAATTTTGATTTTGTTGATTTCCCTTTTACTGTGAAAAATAATAAGACTATAAGATGGTATGCATTAGATATAGAGTTTTTATCTATTTAACAAATAAAAAAACGAGGTGATAATATGAATAGAGGAAATAGAGTAATTTACAATCAAGATAGAAAAACAGTATTTTAAATAAAAAAGCAAGGATAATATTATAATTCCCAAAAGTTAATACTAGAAAATTTTTTATAAGGCTTAGATAACCACTAAGTCTTATTTTAATACAAATAAGGAGGTTTACATGAATGAAGAACTTTTTGAAGCAGATTTAAAAAGACATGAAACAAGAATAAATAAACATGGAGAAGAAATAGACGAATTAAAGGTGGCAAATATAGAGTCTAAAGCAGAGTTAAAGGCACTATGTGAGAACTTAAATTCACTTACAAGTATGCTCAAGTGGCTGATTGGAACAATGATTACAACACTTGTAGGATTCTTTATATTTGCTATTCAGAGAGGAATATTTTAATTAATTAGGAGGATAAGAGATGGATAATTTAATAAGTTTCATACCAGAGCAGTTACTAATTTTAGTTGTTGCTCTTTATGTTTTAGGGTTTGGCTGTAAGAAGTATAAGCAACTAGATAATAAGTATATTCCAGTAGTCTTATTGATACTTGGCATAGGTTTTTCAACATGGATGCTAGGATTAAATGCTGATGCAGTCTTACAAGGTGTAATTTGTTGGGGTATATCAATAGGTATAAATCAAACTTACAAACAGTTGAAGGAGGAAAATAAATAATGAAAATATGTATAACAGTAGGACACAGTATTTTAAAAAGTGGAGCATGTACTTCTGCTGATGGAGTAGTTAACGAGTATCAGTACAACAAATCTCTTGCACCAGTATTAGCAGATACATTTAAAAAAGAAGGGCATAAAGTAGATGTAATAATATGCCCAGAAAGACAGTTTAAAACTAAGAACGAAGAAAAGTCTTATAAAATACCTAAAGTTAATAGTGGAGTATATGACTTACTCATAGAACTACATTTAAATGCAAGTGATGGTCAAGGAAAAGGTTCAGAGGTGCTATATTATAGTAATAAAGGCTTAGAGTATGCAACTAGAATATGTAAGAAACTAGGAACAGTATTTAAAAATAGAGGTGCTAAATTAGATAAAGGATTATATATTTTAAATAGTTCCAAACCTACAGCAGTATTAATTGAAAGTTTCTTTTGCGATAATAAAGAAGATTATGAGAAGGCTAAGAAACTTGGATATGAAGGTATAGCTAAGTTAATCGTAGAAGGTGTATTAAATAAAAATATAAGTAGTGAGGGAGTTAAACAAATGTACAAGCATACAATAGTTTATGATGGAGAAATTGATAAAATACCTGCAACTGTGGTTGGTTGGGGATATAATAATGGAAAAATATTAATATGTGATATAAAAGATTACATTCCAGGAAGAACAGAAAATTTATATGTTGTAGGAGGAGAAGCATGCCATAAAATAACAAATATAACTAAAGAAAAATATACTATGATAAAGGGAAATGATAGATTTGATACCCTTTATAAAGCACTGGAATTCATAAAGAAATAATAATGTTAAATTAATATAAAATGTATGATATTAGTTATATTATACATTCTATATTAAAGTAAATAATAACTTATTTTTTGAGTTATTATTTACTTTAATATATATTTTATACAGTAAATTATTTTTTAGGTCCTTTGTTTTTATTCCTTTTATCATATTCTTTTGCTATCTTATCTATATTTAATTCTTCTGGTAAATGCTCTTTAGTTGCTCTTACATTGGCTCTAATAAACTCATTTATTACTTTATTTAAGGTAGTTTTTTTAAGATGTGCTATAGTCTTTAATACTTTTAAATCTTCATCATCAATATATAATGTAACTTGTCCTTTTTTAGTCTTTTTATTTTCTTTCAAATCTAGTAGATTTATGCCTTGAAGTTCTGTATCTTCATTGAACTTATTTTTAATTTCCTCATCAATTTCTTTTTTATAATCCTTTTTAGGGATAGCTATTTCTTCTTCATCTAACTCAAATCTACTCATTATAATACCTCCTTATTAATAAGTTCTTCTATTAAATCATTCAATTCTTCTCTAACTTTATGTGCTTTTTTTATTTTCCTACAATAATCATCTATACTTAATTTATTTAGCACACAATTTTTTACTATAGTACTTTCACTTATTTTTACATCTGCTAAATCTTTTTTTATACTATCAAATCTATCAAGATAATCCATAAAAATATCACCAGAAGTTAATTTTCTTGAGGTATAAGAATTTATTACAATTGCTCTTTTTGCTTCATTAATTTCTCCCATCTCTTCTAAGTCTTCATTATATTTTTGATAAAATAACTCGCATCCTCTTATACTTGCGATATCTTGAAATTCAAGAGGTGTTATAATACTATCTGAAATAAATAGAAAGTTTCTAGCAATCAAATCATATGAAGGAGATAAATCTATTAGTATATAATCATAATTTTTAAGTATAGAAATATTTTTCTTGAACCATTTAAAAGCGACTTTCTCTCTACTAGTTTTTATAGTTAAATACTCTGATAAAACAGATAAAGATAAATCACTTGGTATCAAATCAATATTTGGATAATCTTTTAATGGAGACTTTATTATTAATTCTTCTGCACTTATATCATCTTTAAATGCATCTAATATAGTTTTT
Organism: Clostridioides difficile; assembly: GCA_024919175.1. Classification (NCBI taxonomy): domain Bacteria; kingdom Bacillati; phylum Bacillota; class Clostridia; order Peptostreptococcales; family Peptostreptococcaceae; genus Clostridioides; species Clostridioides difficile. The sequence continues at coordinate 44,345 of CP103805.1, read as the reverse complement.
TTATTATGTACTATCTTATATATAAATTGTGTGAAGTTGGCTTGAGTATCTCCATCAAGTATGAGTACTTTTTTGTCTTTTTTTGATAAATTAAGAGCAATTAGATATGCTAGTGTCGTTTTCCCAACCCCACCTTTTACATTAAATAAACTTACTATTTTCATTTCAATCCTCCCATAAATTTTATTGATATATAGTATTATATCATACTTCCGATTGCATTCGGAATTTTTTTAAAATTCATAAATAAATTCTTTATAATTTATAAAATAAGTTAAGTTAAAATTTTATAAAAAAATTATTAATAAACTTTAAATTTAACTTATTATGTATTTGACATCATATAGACTAAAAATTATTTATAAATAAAAAAAGATAGGATACCTATCTCTTTTTTATATTAATATTCTAATTTCATAAATGTTAAGTTAAAATTATTTTTAATCTATAAATCATATGTCTAGCTTTTCACCACAATTTGGACAATATTGCATTTCATCAATTTTTAATCTGTCGTTAATAAATTTTCCACAAAACGGACACTTATGCATTCTATTAATTAATACATGTACTCCAAATATAATTATAGCAATAAAGTATTTATATGAAGTACTTCCATATATAACTATTAGAGCAGCTATTAGAGGTATTATATATCCTAAAGCTCTTATAATGATAATCTTCTTTCTAAATGGTGTCATTTTATTTCATCAATCTTTGGACCAGATAGATTTTGTTTGCATGCATTGTTTACATAGTTATTAATCCATGTAGTGTCAGAATAGTGCTCTGTGTAATATGTTTGTGAATCTGTTTTACTTTTTCTTACAGACTTATTATTTTTATCCATAGTATACAAATCTACATAATTTTTCATATCTAATTTTGATGTTTCTAAATACCATTCCATTCCTTTTCTTACTGAATTATATTTTTTATAACATCTTCTACTTTTAACTTTACTTACTGTTGAAGATAATTTGTCACCACTTATATATTTACTATTGAAAAGTGATGCTGATAAACCCATAAGAGTTGATGGTACCCAATATCTTTTTTTTGTTAACCCAATAGCAATATCAAATGTTACTGCCATCCAATGTGACATTCCATAACTACTTTTATTTAATATTTGCTCCTTTCCTGTATAATTATCTACAACAGTTGTGCACTCTATTCCATTTGCTCTACTACTTGACTTAGGTTCAACGATTATTGATTCTGTTCTAACTAAACCCTCATTAGCTTCCTGATCTTCTTGCATCTTAGTTTGTTCAATAAATTTATTGGCGTCTTCACTAGAAAAAGCATCTTCCAAACTAACAATATTTACTTTATTTCTGTCAATTCCTGCTTCTTCCAATATATCATTAATTTTATCATTACTTAAAGTTATTTCATTGTAATTTTCATCAAGTACAACAGATCTATCATCTGTAATTTCATCAGCTGATGAAATTGTTGGAAAAACAGTTGTTAAAATCATAACTGATATTAAAGGTAATACTAATTTCTTTCTCGTTTTTAATTTCATTAAAATCTCTCCCATCTTAAATAAAATATATTTTATAATTTCCTCTTAAATGTATTTCTAAAAAATTTATAATTTCTTTTTCTTCAATATGTACTTTTAATATTTTATTTCACTACTTACTATATTTTTACTTTCAGAATCTGCTTTTACTGTAGAATAAACTCTATAATATCCTTTACCAACACTCTTTGTTTTAGAAAGTGTACATGACTCTTTTCCTGTAGAACTCCATGTTTGAATTGTAGACCATGTTTTTCCATTATCATTACTTTTTTGTAAACTAGCATTAATTGATGTACTTTTCACACTATCTCCACCCTTTACAAAACATTTTATTGTGGCAACACCACCAGAAATACTTAAATCACAAATACTAGATTTAATTTTAGCCATTCTTTCCATAGAACTATACATATATACTAGTGCTAAATTTTCTTTTCCATTTACCTCCTGTAAGGTATCTGCAAAAGCAGGAAGTGAAGATGCTAACAAACATGTTGATAAGCAAATTACACCTATAATTTTCTTTTTTAAAACCATAAAATCACCTCTCTATCTGTTATATACTGCTATAACGAATAAAAAAGTGATTTCTGGACACAAAAAAATTATTTTATTTTTTTTGCTATTTTTATCAAAATGTCTTTATAAAACTCTAGATTTTCTATATCATGACAATCTACATTCAGCAAATATATAAAATTATTATCATTCCAAAACAATTGTAAGAAAGTATCTTTTTCTATATATTTTGCCTTACATCCATTTATAGTTATATTTTCAACTTTTGCATCCTCTGTATCTAATATAATAGAATTTGAACTAATTTTATCTGTTACATATTGTATCTCAATATTTTCATCATTTTTATATGTAATAACAAAATCATCAACTCTATCAACTTCTCTAAATCCTTTTGGTATATAGCCAGGTTCTTTGTTTTTTAAACTAAGATTATCTTCTTCATCAGTTGAAAAAACAAATGAAGTTAAGTCTTCATATACTTTGACTACTAATTCAAAGAAATGTGTACGCAAGGCTTCACTGCTCATAGTAACAGTAAATAGACTAACTAAGACTATAAAAAATATAATAGCTGTTCGTTTTGAATAGAAAATAATTTTATTTGTAAAACTACTTCTTTTCTGTTGCTTAATAAGTCTTTTCATTTTTCGTTCAAAACCTTTTGAAAAAACATGCTTTAGTTCATCATCTGAAGGAAGGTTATCAAGAATAACTTGCGTTGCAATTGGAATATTTTCTATAAGCATATCATCTGTAATATCAAAATCACTTTTTTTATCACTCAATATTCTCAACCTCCATTTCTTTTAATATCTCTTTTAATTTTTTTCTAGCACGTTGAATCCTCTTATATACATTCTCCTCTCCTAAATTTAAGGCATTCGCTATTTCTTTATTTGAAAATCCATATTGAAATTTTAAAGAAAGTACTTGAAAGTAACTTTCATTAAGTTTTGCAAGTGCTATAGCTAAATTACTTTTACACACTTTATCCTCTATAGAAAAATTTATCTCTCTGTTTTTATATTCTTCTTCAATATCAGATACTTTTTCCCTTTTTCTTTTTCTGTAAAAGTCTATAGCAATCCTTTCTACTATTATAACGATAAAAGCCTTTGTTCTTGGACTATCTACTTCATCAATTTTCTCTATATTTTTAATTATTCTTAGAAAAGCATTATGTACTGCATCCTCAGCCAAGTGATCATCCTTTAGTATTTTATTAGCCACATAAAACATTATCTGTCTGTATTTTTCATATATTTTCTCAAACTTTACTTTATCTTCCTCAAGTTCAAGCATTGCCAAATAAATTAACATTTAGAGTTCCTCCAAAATAAACAATTCTAATTATTATCTTTCAGAACTTATTATAACATATCTCTTTTTTAGTAAGCATATTTAATTCTATTTAAATAGAATATTGTTTTAATCAATATCATAACGATTATAAATTAAATATTAATTTATAAAAAACTTATTATTTAATTTAGTTTATAAATTATTATATATTTTTTATATAACTTTTTTATAAATTTATGTTTTCATTACTTTACCTTATCCTATATTATATTTCTAACTATAACTAATATCTAAATCTTCATTATAAATTATAGACAGAGTTTAAAGTAATGCTATTATATAAATAGAAATTATAAGTAAAAATGATTATATTTAAATGATAATCTATTAAAGGAGGCTTTTATGAAGAAAATACTATCTATAGTATTACCCAGTATGATAATCATTGCAATAACCCTATGGGGTAGAGCCGAAAAAAACATATTAGTTGGATTGTTTTTACTATTTCCAATCATCTTTGTTATACAAGGGATAATGTATTCTAATTTTAAAAAGGAATTAATTATAGGATTTATCTTATCATCTATAGCATTTATAGTACCTATAAATTTATTATATAACATGGGGAGTTGTATAGATTTATTAATAGTATATAATATGTTGGGTATTGGAAGTTTCCTAGTTAAAAAGAAAATATCTTCTAGTCATAGTTAATATTTTTTAAAGTAATTGCTTTTCTTCCAACAACAATCTTTCTTGCATAAATTCCATTCTGGAGATTTTATTTTATCTCTTATTGCTAAAATTGATTCTAATATAACTCATAATTTAATTAGTATTATATAAAAAAGTAAAAAACAACTTATTATATAAGTTATTTTTTATTTTTTTATATAGATTTTATTATAAATTATTTTTAAAGTTAACTACTATTTTTTCTTCAAATTTATACTTTCTTCATTTCCATTCCAATATATAATTACTTTATAGCTAGATTCTCTATTTGAATAAAGACCTGGTCTTTGTATTTTTATTGCCTTTTCTTGACCTGCTTCTAAAACTTCATCTTTTACAATTACAACTGCCTCTTTACCATCTATGAACTCATATGAATAATCAAATTTTTGTTCAAATACCTTTTTACTGTCTTTATATTTTATCTCCAATTCTGATCGTTCTTCAGTAGTTACAAACTTAGCTGCCCAATGCTTAGATTCTCCCACAAAAATATTTTCATCATTTGTTTTAGTTTTATTAAATATAAGAATTGCAAAAAATATTAAAACTATAAAAATACTGATAAAAAGTTTTTTTACCATATCAATTCCTCCTTCGAATAAGTATCTGTATTATATCATTGAAAGGATTTATTTTTATCTTTTTTCTTAATTTTCCAAATATTTTACTATTATTATTTTAATACAATAGAATATATTTATTATTAGTAACTTTGGAACAGATGTTTTGACCAATTCAATATAAATATTGTATCAAACTTAAGTTTTTGTGCTATAATAAAAGCAAGAGAACTATATTCTATTTAGCGACAGAATGGAGTTCGTAATTTAAAATAAAAAATTATTTGAACTTTTTGAACTTGATTTTTAAATCGAGTTCCCAGCCACTCTTGCCGGAGTGGCTTTTTACATGTCTAAATAATTTGCAAATTAAATAGAATATTAGACTAGCTATAACACCAGCCAATATGTTTAGTAAAAAGTTATCCATACTTAGCCACCTCCCTTCAACATTGTTGGGAGGATATCTTTTGTTGTACGGACTCCACTCTTTTTTAGAATATATCTTTTCTCTTGCTAAAACTAATTATACCATAATATAGCAATCAATTAACTTTATTTAAATAAGGATTAATAAGTTATATATTAATTTTCTTTTTATTTTATTAAATAACTTAATATATAACTTAATATATAACTTATTTAAAAAGTTATTCTATCTTTTTCTTCTTTACATTTTTCATAGACAGCTTTAAATACCTCGTATTTTTTCTTATCTGGTTTAATTATCCTCTCAAGAAAAGTAACAGGGCTCATATCAAGGATTTGCATTTCTTCTAGTTGTTCTTCTGTTAAACTTATTTCAATTAGTTCTATATCAATGACTTCTTCTCTCACTTTTAAATAAGATATTTTATTTCTTAATACTGAAGAAAATAATTCATAATTTGTTGGAACTATTTTAGAAGAACTATCCTTTTTCAAAGTAATTTCTTCTGCTTCTAGTAAAAGCTTATAATACTTTGGCTCACTAAAATCGTACTCTCCAAATTCTAACTTAAATAGATTTTTCAGTTTATCGCTCAAAGATATTTCTTCTGGTATAAAGAACTCTTTTTTATTTAAGTTTATATTTTTATTTTCATGTTTATCTTCAACAGCATCTTTTTTATCTTTATAAGAACTTTCTATATTTTCCTTTTTCTCTCTTATGGTGAACTCTATTGATTCAACACTTCTCCCCTTACGGATTGGCTTGTACTCAACAAATATATCTGATTTTTCATTAATTTGTTCTGTACTCTTTTTTAATACATACTTATCAAGATCATAATATCTTTTGTACTTATCTTGAATTTCTAAAAGTTCTTTAAAGTAATCTAATTTAAATACTATGCCTTGTCTTGTCCCACTCCACTGCTTTAATAGCTCATAAATTCTCATTGCAAAAAAGGTTGTAAAGGAATAAATACTAGCAAAATCTAATTTAGTGAAATTTTCTTCTATGGCTTGTATGTATTTAAATATATGCTCGTCTATTATTAAAGTTATTTCATTGTAATCTAAATCTCCTTTTATAGCATACCACTGTGTCCTTATAAACTGATCTCCAATGATTACCCTAGGTTGATTGTTTTGGATTCCTTCAATTAGATTTTTAAACTCCTGTTTAGTTATATTCTTATCTACTATTCCACTATAGTCTTTATATATCGTCTGAACCTCCCATGACTAAAGTCACAGGGTTCCTGCTTCATAGAATTTTGCATACTAACATATGTCTTACCAATTCTCCACAGGCTATCCCCATAGTTCCTACGGTTCTTACATAAGTTATCTATTTTAAACTGTTATTAGTCTTAATCCTTCTTTTAGTATATTTATACTTGCATTTATATCTCTATTGTAAGTTACATTACAACAAGAGCAAATCCATTCTCTTATATTTAAATTCTTAATTTCCTCATTTTTGTACCCACATTTATTGCATATTTGTGAACTTGCAAAGAATTTACCCACCTTTACAATTTGTCTACCATACCAATTAGCCTTGTATTCTAATTGACGAACAAATTCTGACCATGACACATCAGAAATTAAGCGAGATAGTTTGCGATTTCTAGTCATATTCTTTACTTGTAAATCTTCTATGCAAATAATATCATTCTCTTGTATTAATTTAGTAGATAGTTTTTGTAAAAAATCCTTTCGCTGATTAGCTATATGTTCTTGAAGTCTTGCAACTTTTAATCTTGCTTTATTTCTATTTAAACTACCAATTGTTTTTCTCGATAATTCTCTTTGTAATTTAGCAAGTTTGTTTAATGACTTTAGAAGATACTTAGGGTTTTCTATAAATTGCCCACAACTTGAGATACAAAATTCTTTAATTCCTAAATCTAAACCTATCTGATTATTAGTATTTTCAAATGCATCAATATCTACATCAGTACAACATAATGATACATAATATTTACCACTTGGTTCTTTGGATACAGTAGCATTAAGCATTCTCCCTTGAGGTACTTGTTTATCCCTTACTTTAACCATACCAAGTTTAGGTAATTTTATATATTGACCACAGTACATAATATTTCCGTTTGTGAAGTTTGTTCTATATGAAAATCTATTAGTTTTCTTTGATTTAAATTTGGGAAATCCTGCATTTTCTTTAAAGAATTTTTTATATGCATTTTCTAAATCTTTTAAGGTGTTTTGTAGTGAAAATTTGTCAGGTTCTTTAAGCCAATCTAATTCTTTTTTTAAATTGGTCAAATCAGAACTGCACTGTTTATAAGTAAAAGTTTCTTTATCGTTTTCATAGACTTCTATTTTCTTAGAAAGATATTTATTATATACAAATCTACAACATCCAAAAGTCTTGTTAATTAACTCTTGCTGTTTTTTATTTGGATACATTCTAAACTTATAAGCTTTTTCCAATACTATCACCTCACTTTACTTGTTTTTATTAATAATCTTGCTCCTCTGTACTTTCTGGTACAGTAGCAACAAAACAACTAGGATTCCAAAGACGTTATCCCAATTATAATATTAACATTTAAGACAAGTATTTTAAAGGTCTTCATATTTATTTTTTAAATAACATATGTAAGAACTGTAAGTCCTTAACTTTTATCATTTTTGAGGTTGTTGTTCACATAAGTTCGCTACTACCTATGCAGTTCTCTTATGAACTTCTTACACTTTCATGCAAGCACAGACTATATCTTATCCTTCGGCATTATCCGTTAAGGTCTACCCACTTCCACTACCAATAGCTTGTAGTGTACTTCCCTCAAGAGGAATAGTCGTTGAAGTTTCTCCTATTCGGAGCTTACCTGCTGATTGCCCATTTCAAAGTACTTAGGGTTTAACCTTATACTATCTAACCAATTTTTTCTACTTTCGTAACTTTCACACTTAGGTTTATTTCATCCTTATGTTTTAGTTTGGTTAGCTTTAGGGGTTTCCAGCAATTCAAGTAGTATTGGATAGGTTCTATCCTATCTCTACATATAAGTTTCCTTATATGCTGACTATTTTAGCTACTAACTCATGACTAAAGTCACGAGTGTGCGTAGCTATTTTTTAATCAAATTTGAAAGAGATCTCTCTTGAAGAATAATTCCTCTTTTGAATTATTTCAAAAAGCTTATAAACAAATTTCTGTTCAGAAGCAGAAAGAGTATATTTTCCCTGTATAAGATTATTGTGTTTTACAAGACTATTGTAGTCTTTAAAAATTTCTTTTTTATCATATTTATTATAAATGACTCTTTTTACATTACCCATATATCTTAATGTATTAAACTAAAATTTAATACATGCCTCCTTCTTTAGTTTCTAATAAAACAATAATACATTTTTAGTTACAGTTATATATTAACCTATTTTTCACGAAAAATATATTGTTTTTCGTTTTTAGTTTCCCAAATGCTCGTTTCTATATTTTTTAAAATTATTCAATTGAATTTAATTGGTAAAATTTTATATATAAATATGTCAAAATATTGAAATTTACAGCTTTTAAAAGAATTTATATTTTCTATAAATGTAAATATTTTTGTTTTTACACTTTTATCTTAGTTTAATAAATTCCCAAACACTCGTCATTAAAAACTCCCAAATGCTCGTTGTTAAATTCCCAAACACTCGTCGTTAAACTCCCAAATACTCGTTGTTAAATTCCCAAACACTCGTCGTTAAATTCCCAAATACTCGTCGTAAATTCCCAAACACTCGTCGTTAAGCTCCCAAACACTCGTCGTAAATTCCCAAACACTCGTCGTTCGACCTCTGTACATAAGTAATTTCAATGTGTTCAAATCGCCTAAAATAATAAAATATAAAATAAATAAAATGTTTTTAAAATAGAATAGAATAGTAAAAGGGAAAACACAAATACTTTTCTATTCTGTACTGTTTTTTTTAAATATAAAATCTATTTACTTAATAACATTAATTTATTTTTATCTTTTTATGTAAATAGTTCTACCTATATTTTTTATCAAATTAATCATTATCGAAAAAGTAATATTTAAAATACTCAACCAAAATGTTTTCAATTACCACTAATAAAAAACGATTGAAAAGTTTTTAGATGTAAGAAGAATTTTAATTTGATTAAGAAACTACATCTTTAATTTCAAATAAAATCATAAATAAGTAATAATAGTTTGCCATATTAATTTATTCCACATTTAATATATTATAAATAAATACCTTTTTAAACCCTTATAAGCTTGTCTAAACTATTTTAAATATAAACTTGATGCTATTATCTAAATAAATATAAACTTGCTTAAAAATGGAAATAAAAGGTCAATATAATAATATATATTCTTTTAGTGTTATAATATGGTAGTGTATCATTGTAGAATTAAAATTTAAAGGAGACATATTCTATGCTAATATATTTATCATTAATTGATTCAGAAGATGACAAATTAAAGTTTGAAGAAATCTACACACAATATAAACAAATAATGTTTTATACTGCTAATAATATATTAAAAGATGAGCATCTATCGGAAGATGTTGTACATAATTCTTTTATAAAAATAATAAAAAATCTATCAAAAATTAATCAAGTTAATTGTCCCAAAACAAAAGCTTTTATCGTTATAATAGTTGAGAGAACAGCAATAGATGCATATAGAAAGAGAAAAAAACAAAATACAGTATCAATAGAAGATGATTTTTATAATACTGAAATATCAAAATCACTAGTTGAAAATAATAATGAAGATTATGATGAAATTGATATAGCCATAGCAAATCTCCCACCAAATTATCGCCAAGTTATTCTCTTAAAATTTAGTCATGATTATTCTGATGCTGAAATATCAAAATTACTAAACATATCGCAGGATAATGTACGAAAAAGAATACAAAGAGGAAAGAAAAAATTGAAAGAAATTTTAATTGAATTGGAGGTGCAAAGTGTTGAGTAAAATTAATATTACAGATGAGATGCTTTATAAACATGCCTCAAATGCTGAAAAAATTATCCTAGAACAATTACCATCAAATGAAGAATTAAATCATGTTTTTTCTAAACGATTTGAAAGGAAGATAGAAAAACTAATTCGGCAAGAAAAAAGAAATCCTTTTATCAAATATACTATTATCTATTTAAAACGAGTAGCAGTTGTGTTTTTAATAGTTGTAACTGGATTGTTCACAATAACTATGAGTGTTGATGCCCTTAGAAATCAATTTATTAAAATTGTAATAGAGATTTATGAAGATTTGACAGAATTTATTTTTTCTAAAGATATCCAAACTGATAAGGACCTTGATTTTATATTGAAAGAACCTAAATATATACCAAAGGGTTTTAAAGAGGTTGAAAGAGAACATTCTAAGGACAGTATTTTTATTGGATATGAAAATACTAATGGTGACGAAATAAGATACCGTTCAAATCAGATTAATTCAAGTTCTGTAATAATAGACACAGAAAATGCAGAAGTCAGTGATATAACTATAAACAAAAATAAAGCTAAGTATGTTGTCAAAGATAATACTATAATCTTATTTTGGAATGATGAAAAAGATACATATACTATATATCTAGATTTTATCAATAAAGAATATTTGAAAAATTATAAAGAAGAAGTACTAAAAATTGCAGAAAACATAAAATAAAAAAAATTTTTACAGAAAGTGTCACAAACTACCTTTTTATTTCGTTATCTAAGTGTAAAGAAAATAAGGGGGTGGTTTTTTGTACTATAAAAAAATCTTTTTTACAGGAGCTTGTGCCTTAACACTTATTTCATCATTTGGAGTACAAGCACTGGCATATGAACCTTTAGAAACTAGTGAGTATCTAGAAGATGGAACAGTTTTTATGGTAAATATTAAAGGAGCTGGTTGTGATTTGAAAATTGCTTCTGGAAAAGCTCATATCTCATGTTATGTAGATGGTAAATTAGGAACTTCAACATCTATTACAGCAAAACTACAACAAAGAAATAAATCTGGAGCATGGACTAATATTTCTACTTGGTCAAATTCTAGAAAAAGTTCTTGTAGTTTATCTAAAGAGGTTAGTGTATCAAAAGGATATTCTTATAGATTATCAGTAACTGTAAAAGCAGGAAGTGAGAGCAAGACAATATTCAGTCCTATTAGAGTTTATTAGTTATAAATTCCATAAAATCTTGGATATTTGTAAATTTAATAAAAATATTAAAATAAAAATTTGTTTTACATTAGAGGAGGAGTAAATATGAGTTTAAAAAACAGAAAAATGCGTACAATATCATTGGTTTTAATAAGTAGTTTTATGATTTCTAGTTTCCCAGTTAGCACATTCGCTTTAAGTAATAATGACAGTAGTATAATATTAAGTCAAGATAAAAATATTTCTGTAAATATTCTTGAAGATAATAGTGAAAAAAGAATTGTTGAAGTAATTAGTAATGATACAAAAACTGTAGTTACATATGATAAAATTAATAATATAATTACAGGAGAGGAAGTTAATTTAAATACTGATGAAAAGAATTATATAAATATTGACCTTAATGATACATCTTCTTCATATGATAATGATAATAGTATCTCTTCAAGAAAAGCTCAAATTACAAATTCTTCAAGATTTTCTAAAATCTATTATGCTGCTAATGGAAAGAAATGGTCAATAAAAAATACAAAAGGCTCACTTAAGGGTCGTACAGAAACAAGTAAGAACTCAGTTAATCTATACAGATTTAAAGATGCAGTAGATTCTTGCAGAAAACTAGAAAATGCATCCTCTCGTGGTATGGATACTACTAAACTTGGGTTAGCTATTGCCGGAGTTACAGCTGAAACAGGTGTTGGAGCTGTTATTGGTATTTTTACAGCTATAGGTGGAGCTTCAAGTGCAGCTTATAAATTTTATGATTCTCTTCAGTATAGAAAAGAAGCAGACAGACTATTTAGTATGTTATAAATTATAGGAGTGGTTTTCAATGTTGATAAATTATTATGATAGGGGTTATTTTAAACAAATTTATATTACAAGTATTCTCGTAATAATATTTTCGATAATATGTGCATTCAAAGTAACTTTTCTATTCTTGTTACTAGCAGGTTTTTATCTTGAACAAACATATAAGTTTTTAATCAAATATAAAAATAAGCTTTATATTTCAATTACTGATGATGATATTTTAATTGATAACAGGTATATTTTCAGAGGTAAAAATACTAAAAATCATATCAACTTTAAAGATATAGTAGGTATAAATAAACAAGATAATATTATCGAAATTTTTACTAATGAAAACTCTTATTGTATATATCTAAAAGCCTTAAGCATTGAGAGCGAAGAATATCTAATAAGTAGACTAAAATCATTTTGTTGATTTCATATATCTAATAAGTAGAAAACAGAGTAGTTAAAACTGCTCTGTTTTTATAATTAAAATTTAAAAATATATTATAGCTAAAGTGTATATATACATTATAAAATAACTTATAAATAAAATTATTAATAATGTTTAAAAAAAGTTGTTTTCTATATCTAATTTAATTGGCAAACTGAGATTCTTATTAGATGAATTATGATATAATATGTAGTGTGCAACATTTTGAAAAAAGATGTTGTAAGGATTGTAAATACTGAGTTGCAACGTGTTTTTAAAAAATATCAAAAAACACTATTTGTGACTCACTGCAATTTTTAATATTTTATATGACTGAAAGTATTGAAAATGATTAATTTATTTTGGTTTTATATTAACTAAATGGAAAATAGAGTGGTTTCAAAGCGCTCTGTTTTTTATCTAGAGTAAAAATTGAAATATAAATTATATAATAAGTTTAATAAAAATATAGACAAAAGTTTAAATCTTTATGGATTAAAACAGAACAACATAAAACTCCTATATAATTTAGAAGATAATTATATAGGAGTTTTATATTCATTAAAAATAGAATAAATCTTCAAACTTTTTATCTAGAGCAATACACAAAATAAGTGCTAATTTTGCAGTAGGATTAAACTGACCTGTTTCTATTGAACTTATAGTATTTCTTGATACTCCAACCATTTCAGCTAATTGACTTTGTGATAATTTCTTTTCTTTTCTTTCTTCTTTTAAGCGATTTTTTAATACTAATTCATCATTCATATATTTACCTCAATGACGTTGAAACAAAATCAATTAATGAAAGAATTGTCAAAATAGAGAAACCAATAGCAACAATTAAATTTTTTATATCATGTGTAAACTGGAACTTTGCAATATTTTCTGCAACTATAAATGTCCAAAATAACGCGAGCATGGCATCATTTTTATGACCAATAAAAATATTAAATATTGTAATGAAACAAAATACACATGTAAAAGCAATGTAGCCTATTTTTCGTCCCTTATTTTCAACATACTCTAATCCTTCATCTTTCCTTGATTGGCGACTTTTATTTAGAATTTCCTCTTTATCCATTTAAAGCACCTCCTATTTAATTGCAAAGTTTACTTGGTATCTTTATTATATCATGCCAAGTTTTGTTGTCAATAATTTTGAAAAGAAAACTTGGCAAAAATATGCTATAATGAATGTATAATATGTAATGTGCAACATTAAAAAAATAGTTAGAATGGTTGAAAACACAGATTATAATTTGGGGCTTTATATTAACTAAGTGGGACGTAAATAGGGTAATCATAGGAGTGATTTTCAATGTTGATAAATTATTTCGACAGAGGTTATTTCAAACAAATTTATATTGGCTTATAATTAATTGCATAAAAAAGTAAAAAAAGGTAGAAGTAATCAAAATTGATTTACTTCTACCTTTTTTTACTTATAATTGGTATAAAGTGCTTATTCATATTATATACAATAACTTAGAAATCAATGTTTTTTACTATTCTATAATATTGTTTACTATCTGTTCACTTTCAATAGCGGATATTGTTGAAAATATATCTTTCATTGAATCATCATAAAGATGAAAAATACCTCTTCCAGCAGATTTTGCTGCATAAAGAGCTTGATCTGATTGTTCAAAGAGTATGTCATATTGATTGTTTGCTTTTTCAGTAGTAGATATACCCATACTTACAGAGATTGAAAACCCCTCATACTCCCCACAAATAGATCGGAAAATCTGCTCAACAAATTCAAGAAAATTGTCATTATATTTAAAAAAAATAAGGAATTCATCTCCTCCTACTCTTGCGATAATACCATTATTACTTAAGCAATTTTTAAGACACTCTGCTGTATAACAAAGTATTTTATCTCCAAACATATGCCCTCGACTATCATTAACCTGTTTAAAATTATCTAAATCAAGTATAATCAAAGCAAACTTACTATCTGGCTCATCTATAAAGTACTTTTGTATCTGCTCTTTTGCAGAAGAATGAGTTAAAAGCTGAGTTAGAGAATCATGTTGTACCATATGCTGAAGTTTTAAAAGCTGACTACGTTCCTCATTAATGTCAATTACTTTTCCAACTGCTCCCATATACTGAGAAGTATCTTCAAGTAGCCATGTGGTATGACAAATAAAATGATACCATCTCTGCTCATCACCTATCTGAATCTGGAAATCATGATGGATATCTGGAGATTCAGGAGTTGTCTGACGTAGTAATCTATCCAAAATTCTTAAATTGTTTATACCCATGATATGGTGAAGCTCAGAACTATGATATGGGTCTATTGCGCACTTTGTTAAACCAAGTTGTTTGGTACCCCAGTCTGAAAAAATTACTATATGTGTTGCTTCTATGTATTCAAATTGAATTTCTCTAGACATCGAAGCTAAAAACTGATACTTAGTACGCTCATTTTCTAGTAGTTTCAATGTACGTTCAGATGCCAAAAACTCCTTATGTTGTAGTATATTTGCAGAAGTATCGTGATGTTTCATCGGACCAGTAGTCGCTAAAGGATCACTTTGCAACTTATCTTGAATATAGTCAGAAATATCTATCAGACATTCTAGTAGAAGTGGATTAAATGCTCCACATTCACCGTTCAAAATCATTTCGATTGCCTCTTCATGGGGAATTGCTTTTTTATAAACCCTATCACTGATTAATGCATCATATACATCTGCTAGAGCAACTATTTGTGCAGAAATAGGGATTGCCTCTCCCTTAAGAGCATCTGGATACCCATTCCCATCATAACGTTCATGATGCCAATGACAAATTTCATAGCTAACTTTGACAATAGGTTCATTCTTATAAAAGGGTAATGTATTAAGCATAGATGCTCCTGCCACAGAATGTGTTTTTATCACTTCAAATTCTTCTGGTGTAAGCTTACCAGGTTTGTTTAGAATTTCATCTGGAATAGTGAGTTTTCCAATATCATGAAGAGAGGACGCTGTGCTGATAAGTGAAATATCCGAATATGTTAAATCATATTTATCTGTTTTTTCTACCAGACGATTAAGTAGCATATTTGTCAACATATAAATATGCAGTACATGCAGTCCACTTTCTCCATTACGAAATTCAACAATGTTACTTAAGATATTTATCATAATTTTACTTTGCTTTTCATTTTCATAAATCTGATCTGTTATCATCTGAGCTAATTTTTTTTGTTTTCCATAAAGCATAAGAGTATTTACAACACGTCTGCGCACTATTGTTTCATCAAAAGGACGATTGATGTAATCCGTAACTCCAAGTCCATAAGCTTGATTTACATAAGAAGAGGCATTTTCAGCTGAAATCATAATAACTGGCACATTTTCAATCCAATGGTATTGGTTCATTATGGCTAATACCTCAAATCCATCCATTCTTGGCATCATTATATCCAATAGAATAAGGTCAATTTCTGTATCAGTGTGTAATATATCTATAGCATGAACTCCGTCTTCTGCTTCTATGATGATATATTCATCTTCTAACATATCAGTAAGGATTGCTCGATTAATTTCAGTATCATCAACAATTAATATTTTTTGTTTTCTTGTCATCTGAGTTTCTTTAAATTTATTATTTATCATCATATATCACTCCCTTTTGTGAGAACACAACCATTTTTATAATGTTGATTTTAGATATTTTTTAAAACAAATGTTAAGTGTTTCAAGTTCAATAGGCTTGGTAATATAGTTATCCATACCACAGGCATAACCTTTGTTAACTTCTTCAATGAAAGCATTTGCGGACATAGCCACAATAGGGAGGTGGTTCATATCATTTTCTTTTTCTAACTGACGGATTTGTTGAGTTGCCTCATAACCATCCATTTTTGGCATCTGGATATCCATAAAAACTAAGTCATAATATCCTGGCTCAACTGTTTTAATACGGTTGACAGCTTCTAATCCATTCCATACCTTTTCTGTAGTTACGCCAAAATAATTAATAAACTCTTCTGCAATATCCATATTGATTTCATTATCTTCAACTATAAGAACACGACCTGAATAAGTCTGTTTACTTTCAGCTATCTTTACACTGTTTGCTCCCTTTGTTTTATCACCAGATGTTAAGTTACTCATTATGTGATATAAACGGGATTTGAACACTGGTTTTGATAAAAATGCATTAATACCAGCTGCTCTTGCTTCTTCTTCGATATCAGCCCAATCATATGCAGTAAGAACAATGATTGGTACTTCATTACCAACTATCTTACGTATTTGGCGTGTTGCTTGTAAACCATCCATGACTGGCATTTTCCAATCTATAATAACAACATGATAATCTTGTTTAATTTCATGTGCTATTTTGGTTTTCTCCACAGCTTCAATACCACTAAGTACCCATTCACAATCCATACCAATTTCCTGTATAATTCTTACTGTGTTTTCACATGCAATTTCATCATCATCTACAACGAGTGAACGCAAATCGTATAATTTGCTATAATCAAATGTTTCCTCTTCACAGGTCTGCAATTTGATAGGAAGAGTCACTATAAATGTTGTACCTTTACCAAGTTCACTTTCAACCTGAATTTGACCACCCATCATATCTACAATATTTTTTGTAATAGCCATACCAAGTCCTGTACCTTCTACTCTACTTTTTGTGGAAGTTTCTGCACGTTCAAAAGGTTGGAACATCTTTTTCATAAAATTTTCAGACATACCAATTCCTGTATCACGCATTATAAACTGATAACTTCCATAACCTTTTGTAGTTGGTGGCAACTCTCGAATAGTTAAACCAATTTTACCACCAGGTTGTGTAAACTTCAAGGAGTTACCTATAATATTTGTCATAATACGATTAATTTGTAAAGCATCTCCAATCACTTTTTCATGAGAGATATCACTAACATTGATTTCCATTTGTATATCTTTTTCAACAACCTGTGGATATGTGATACTAATGAAATCATCAATTAGCTCAGGAAGCTTAAAATCTTCTTCATTTAGTGAAACTTTTCCACTTTCAATTCTACTCATATCTAGAACATCATTAATTAGTCCTAACATATGACGCGAAGATGACAATATTTTGGTCAGGCAGTCCTTTACTTTATCTCTCTTATCAATATCCATAGCTGCGATTACAGTAAGGCCAATAATCGCGTTCATTGGAGTACGAATATCATGAGACATATTAAATAAAAATTGAGATTTTGCCAAATTTGCACGTTGTTCTACTTCAAGTTCAGCTAGTGCAGAATTCATTTCTTCTTCAGACTTGTATTTAAGTCGTAGTATATATTGATAAAAAATAATAGCAATTAAAACTGATCCGCTAAGAATACTACCCATTATCACCATTATTTTTTTAGAATTGGTAACTAATTCGGAATATTCGTTAAGTTTCCTTGCAGCACCTTCTGTGATAGTAACAGATAATGCATCCAACTTATCTAACTTTGGTTTTATTTCTTTTGAAAAGTATGTTTCTATATCTTCCTGTGTATTATTTTGTGATTCTGCCATTTTCAACATTTTCATCTGATCATTATACAGTTGAGAATAAAGTGAATGCATAGCTGGCACACTTTGTTTGTCAGCGAGGTAACGATCTTCCAAAAGATTAATTAATTCTATCATTGACTGATTAATAGAACTGTAATGTGTTTTTATCCCAGATATGACATCAGAGGACTGGGAGTAAGATAAACGTTCTGGTAATACACGTAATAATGTTAGATTAGCTTTGACATCACCTATTGCAACAGATACAGTATATGGATGTTCGCTGACTATGTTCATTTGTTCATTCATAGTATTAGAACTATATATAGTTATTATATAGTATATAATAACTATCACAAATATGATGCCTGACATTATTTTTGATAATAGGTTTATATTCGTTTTTATTAGTTTCTGAAACATATATTATTTATTCCTTTCCTAAAGTGGAAGTTCTATTAATAGAACCTTGATACTCTTTGATAGAGGCAACTACCATGTTGTAATCTTCACTTACCTGCAAAAATAATGAAGTAGTTTTAATAATATCTTCTGTACGAAGAGCTTCTGTAATCAAATGAGATGATTCTGCTAATCTGTTGAATCCAAGATTTTGAGAAACTCCTTTCAATGTATGCGCAGACCTGAAAGCATCTTCAATATTACCTGTTTCTAATGATAATTTAAGTGTCTGGAAAGACTGATCCTGTAAAAACTTATTAATATATTTTTCTATACGTTCTTCTGAACGAAAACGATTAAATATATCCTGATAAGCTCCACTAAAAGATTGATAACATTCTTTAATTGTCATAATTTCACCTCTCTATATTCGTATTACTTTATATGATATCATAATCGAATCTAGGCAACAAAGATATTATATTTAGTTAATAAACCGAAATTTTTATCAGGTAATTTATGTTATAATAAATATATAAATGTGCAGTGTGCGATATTTTAAAAATAAACGCTGTAAGGGTTGTAAATACTGAGTTATAAGGTATTTTTGAAAAATATCAAAAACACTACTTGTGGATCACTGCAAATTTTAATATTTTATATGACTGAAAGTATTAAAAATGCTCAATTTATTTTGGGCTTTTATATTAACTAAGTGGTATGTAAATCTATCTATTCTTCTTTGTTTTATTTTTATTTTGTTTGTCTTTTATATTAACTAAGTGGTATGTAAATAAATCATTTAAATAACGACTAGTTTTTTCTATTCTTCTTTTATATTAACTAAGTGGAAAACAGAGTGGTTTTAAACTACTCTGTTTTTATATAAAGTAAAAATAGAAATATAAATTAAGAAAGAAGTTATTATATAATTTATAAAATAAATTATATGATAACTTTAAATAAAAATGAATATATAAATTTAAATAATTTTGGTTCTCTATACTCAGTTTATTTAATAAGCGAAAATTTTTATTAGATAAATTATGTTATAATAAATATATAAATATGCAGTTTGCGATATTTTGAAAATAAACGCTGTAAGGGTTGTAAATACTGAGTTACAATGTGTTTTTTAAAAATATCAAAAACACTACCTTGCGCTCACTGCAAATTTTAATATTTTCTATATCTTAAAGTATTGAAAATGCTCAATTTATTTTAGGATTTTATATTAACTAAGTGGTATGTAAAGATTTCTTTAGCTTTTAATTCTTTTGAAACTTCTGCATTTTATATTAACTAAGTGGTATGTAAAGGTGTCATCATTTTCTTGCATATAAAACATTACAACAAATTTTATATTAACTAAGTGGTATGTAAATGCATTATAAATTTTCTCATTCAATTTTAAAAGCGAATCTTTTATATTAACTAAGTGGTATGTAAATGCATATCATACTAAAGTATTTGTGATATTAAGTCAACGCTTTTATATTAACTAAGTGGTAAACAGAGTAATTTTTAATTACTCTGTTTTTTATTTGCAAATTTAAGATAATAAATTTTATATGGTAAAAATTGGAAGTTGATTATTGTGAAAATGGGTACTATACTTGTAGTATAAAGAAGATATATATCGAAATAATATACATAAAACCACATATATAAAACATTTTTAGAATAATTAAAAAATCTTGAATTTTAGTATTGAAACAATCTTTTAAATTCATCTAGAGTATGATTGATATAAGTAAAAACATGAATCATGTTAATTTCAGAAACTTAAAATTTTTAGGAAGGAGTAATTATTTTTAGAAAAGTAGGGTAACAGTAGGAAAATAAAACAGAATATTTTGAATATATGTGAGAGGGGATAGATAAATGGAAGAATTAAAAAAAAAGAGAGATATATATAGTTCAAGGCTAGATGTAGTTGAACTCATAAAAATCGCAGGAGAAGTTAGAGAAAAGGACTATAGTACATTTTTAAGAGCGATTGGTTGCATGGAATATTCTATGATAAAAAATAAGGCACAATAATGTGCCTTATTTTTTTAAAGTTTTCTGCATTAGACCTACAACATATTCTTTAGTCTCATCATCAACCTCATAAAATAATCTAGCAAATTCTTCTATCTCTTTATTTTTAATGTCGAGTCCTTCTAAAACATCTTTAAACATTTCTCCATCACCAGTTAAAAGCCACTTTTTATTAACATTGTATTTATCACAAATATCATTTATTGTTCTTTCTGTGACGGCTCTGATTCCCTTTTCTACAGAAGAAATATGATTTTGAGAAAGGTTTAAAGTTTCACCAAACTCTTTTTGAGATAGATGTTTTACTTTTCTTAATTCTTTTATCCTATCATTCATTTTAACACCTCCTTGCGATACCTCTTTGAGATATTATAACATATAAAATATCTCAAAGCAACGTAAAATATAGAATTATACAACGGAAAAATATCTCAACAATATTGACTTATATCTCAAACGGATATATAATATAAATATCACAAAGAGATAAATAAAAATCTCAAAAGGATTTGGAGGTGATCAAATGAGTGAAAAATTAAGAAGTGACTTAAGCAAAAAAGAAAAAGAAAACTTTATAAAAGATGTCAGTTTAATATATGAGGTAGACTACTTAGAATTTGTAAAAATCAAGTATCTATTGAAAGGTATAGCAAAAGAAAAAAGAAAGCAGCTGTTAAAAAAAGAAAATCTTGAAAAGACTTCAATTTAAAGGAGTGATAAACTTGAAAATCTCAGATTTTGATAGAAAGCAAATAGGAAAAGCAGTTCAACTGCAAGAGACAAGATTTAACACAAAAATTGATTGTATTATAACAAAAGTAGAAACAAACGAAATACTAGTTATGTATTATGAAAAAGAAATTGAAGAAATAATGTACAAAACTATAAGTAAAGAGGATTTAATATTCAATGATTATAAATTCGAATTATTATCTTAAAAAAATAATTTAGCAAGAAGGGGGGTGGAACTTTTGGAACTTTTAAAGGATTCTAGGAAGAAGGAGTGGTTTTGGATAGAAAATTCGCTTATAGATAATTTAGGCTTATCTACATATGAAAAGATGATTTATATAGTATTAGTTAGACATCTAGATTATGAAAGCACATGTTTTCCAAAAAGAAGTACTATAGCTAAAGAGGCAGGCTGTAGTGAAGCAACTGTAAAAAGAACCATCAATAGTTTGGAAGAAAAAAAGTTAATAAAAAGAGTATTTAGGAAAGATGAAAAAACAGGAAACAATACTAGTAACTTATATTATGTAGCTAGTTCAAAACTAGGGGCTCACACAGAGCCTAGGTTCACACAGAACCCCAGGGGGGCTCACACAGAACCTAGGGGGGGCTCTGACAGACCCGCAAACAATACCCACATTAACAATACCCAATTAACTAATAATATATATAGTCCTACAGAACAAAAAGAAGATAAAACAAATGATAAAGAAATACATAAAAAAATTATTGATTACTTAAATGAAAAAGCAGATAAATCTTTTAAGAGCACAACTAAGAAAACTCAGTCTCTTATTGATACAAGACTCACAGAAGGATTCGTTGAAGAAGATTTTTACAAAGTAATAGATAACAAAGTACATGCATGGTTAGAAAATGCTAAAATGAGCGTCTATTTACGTCCTGAGACGCTATTTGGCAACAAGTTTGAATCTTACTTAAATGAAGTGTCTCGAATGGCTAAAAATGGAAATGAGGGCGTCAAAGGAAATAAAGAAGTGAGTAAAAATAAATTTGCTAATTTTGAACAGACATTTACTCAATATAGCAATAAAGAGTTAGATGAAATTATAAAGAAAAGTCAAAAAGCAAAGTTTGAAAAATAAGTAAAGAAAAGAGGAAGTTTTACAAAGTAATAAATTTGAACAAAATTCAATATTAAAGAATATAGAAATTCAATATTGAAAAAAATCATTTTTCAATATTGAAAATCGGGTTTTGAAAAAGTATTGAATTTCAATACTAAAAAAAGTTTAAAAATATAGTATTTGCAAGGATTATAGCGATTGATTTCCTGACACAATCAGCACAGATTTAGATATGCTAGCAAAAAAACTTAAAAACAGTGTAACGATAAAAAGACTATATACATTTATAAAAAGTTTTAAAAGTGTTATTAAATTATAGTCAAAGTTTATTAATTAATTTCCTCGTAGAAAAAATAAATTTTAATAGAAAGAGGTACAAAAATGAAATTAGAAAAAATCTTAAACAGAAATAAAATAGATGTTACATTTGTAAATAAACATATGAAACTCTTATTAATAGAAAGGAGAGTATATGTTATTTAATATTGTAATTTTGATATTATGCTTTGATGCAGTTTTCAGCATTAGAAACAACATTAGATTAAGAAAAAGTATTAAGTTAATAGAGCAAGATATAAAAGAGATTGCTAACTTTAAAAATAGTTTATACAAAAGTACTAATTCATCATTAGATATTGCAGTCAAAATAAATAGAACTTTTAATGACGCAATTAAAACAGTAGAAAAGACTAAAGAAATAGAAAGTGAATGTCAAAAGATATATGAAAAATTAAAAAAAGATATATAGAAAAAGGGGAATAGTTCATGAAGAAAATATCACATATGAACATATTAGAAAAAACAGAATTCATTAATAAAATAGCATCAGAAATAAAATCTGAATCTAAGTCAATGAGTAGATATGAATCATTATTAAAAGCAACAGAAATCGTAAAAGAAATGGAAAAAAGAGAAGAATATATATCTTAAAGGAGACTTTAAAAATGGTTAATAGAGAAAAAGAATACATAGTAAAGTTCAGAACAAAAGGTACTAAAGTTAGAGGCAAACAAGTTGAAATAGCATTTTCAACTATGGATAATGCAGAACATTTTTATCCAAGATAGGCGAAATACTCCATCCTCAACGTAAGTAGGGTGGAGATGCGAGCCTGAAATATGCTAACATAAACTAAAGGAGGTGAAGAAATGATACAGATGAAAGCTTTTAAATTTAGAATATATCCAAATCAAACTCAAAAAGAAATGATAGAAAAATCTTTTGGATGTTCAAGATTTGTGTATAATCACATGTTAGCACTTCAAAAAGAAAAATATGAAAAGGAAGGCAAATCACATTCAAAGTATGATTTAATTAAAAAACTTCCATCACTTAAAAAAGAATATGAATGGCTTAAAGAAGTTGATTCAACTAGCTTGCAAGCTACTATTGATGATTTAGATAATGCATATAATAACTTCTTTAGAGAAATTAAAAAAGGTAATAAACAAGGTTTTCCAAAGTTCAAAAGTAAGAGAAATCTTAAAAGAAGTTTTGAAAGTAAGTGTGTAAATAATAATATAACTATCAAAAGTAATTTAATTAAGTTACCAAAATTGAAATGGATTAGGGCTAAAGTGACTCAAAATATAAATGGTAGAATATTAAATGCTACTGTATCAAAAACACCTACAAGTAAATATTTTGTTAGTATGTGTTGTGAGGTTGACATAAAACCATTAGAGGAATCTAATAAGTATATTGGCATAGATTTGGGATTAAAAGATTTTGCAATATGTTCTAATGGAAGCATATTTAAAAATCCTAAATGGTTAAAAAAAGCTAACTATAGATTGAAACTGGAACAAAGAAGATTATCAAAGATGAATAAGTTTGGTAATAATTGGAATAAGCAAAGAATTAAAATAGCTAAGATACATGAAAGAATAGCTAATCAAAGAAAAGATTACTTACATCGAATATCAACTAAACTAATTAGAGAAAACCAAATAATTTGTTTAGAAGATTTGAAAGTAAGTAATATGATTAAGAATCATAAATTAGCAGGTGCAATAAGTGAGGCTAGTTGGTATGAATTTAGAAGATTACTTGAGTATAAAGCTATTTGGTATGGAAGATTAATCTCTGTAATAGGAAATACATATCCATCCAGTCAGTTATGTAGTGTATGTGGTCATAGAAATAAAGATGTAAAAAACTTATCACTTAGAAAGTGGGTTTGTTCAGACTGTAATACACAGCATGACAGAGATATAAATGCCAGCATAAATATACTAAAAGAAGGATTAAGATTAGTGGGGATGGAACAGCCCTTAGAGCCTATGGATGCTTAGTACAAAAGTACTATCGAATAGGAATCTCCACATTCAAACGTTACCGAAGGTAGTTAAGGTGGAGTAGTTCAAGAGCATCTTTTAGCCTTGAAAGAGAATTATGATATTGAAATTTCAACTAGAATAGTAACTGATAATAGAGTCATTAGAATAACTAGAAAAACAGTTTAGGAGAGATGTCTTTGAAAAAGTTGAAAATAATTGGTGGTAGGGAAAATGAGTGTCCAATATGTGGTGGTAATGTATTTAAGATTGAAACATCAATTGGAATAGTGTGGCAATGCAAAGACTGTGGTTGTATGTATCAGGATATGGAATGTAAAGAAAGCAAAAGGGGGTATTAAGGATGGGTTGTGTTATAAAGTGTGATCTTTGTGATGAAACAATAGTAGAAATTCAAAATATAAAGGTATTCAGAATTGATGATGAAGGTAACATAATAAGCATTGGAAAAGATATGTGTGGCAAATGTTATGACAAATTCTTTGAAGATAATTTGAGTAAAAAAATAACTAATTATGAAAAGATAAAAAATATGAGAAGAAAAGAAATAGCTGAGTTTTTTGAAAGTAGCGGATGTGGATGTAGTTGTTGTGCTTATGATTTCCAAGAATGTTTGGGAGGATGTTTAGAAGGTCGAGAAAAGTGGCTTAAAAGTGATGTAAGAGAGTAATGAAAAAGAAGTTAATAAAAATAAGGGGAGAATGGAATATGTTGATAGAAGTAACTGAAAAAAATAATAGAGAACTACAAATAGGAGATATTATTGAAATTAATGGTAATAACGAGTTATATATAGTTCTTTCTTTAAAAGAAACAATAGGTGAGTATATTATTGCAAATGTAAGAAATGGTTATGATTCATTTGGTATTTATGGAACCTTAAATAGACTAGAAGGAGATTTAAAGATAAGAGGTTATAAATTATATAGTTCTGATGATTATAAGTTACAATTAGTGCCTAGAGAATAAGATATATTTAATAAAAAAAGAAAAAAGGAGCATTACTTCACGCTCCCATTTGTCAAAACTCTAAAACTGTCATCACAAAATCATTATAACATAAATGGGAGTGTGAAGTAACATTGGCCAATAAAAAAGATACTTTGTTCAGTAGTACAGAGGGCAAATTATATAGTTATAAAAAAGCAAAAGCAGAAATAGAGAAAATAGGTATTGATATAGAGATAATAAAAAATGACTATAGAGGATGTAGTGGTATTGAGATTAAAGAGAAATCAGGTAGAACATATGATACTAAAAGTGTAGTTGAGATAGAAGTTGAAGAGAAAGAAAGGAAAGTATTATTAAAAGAAAAAGAGAAAAGACATAAGGAATTATTAGTTGAGAAAATAGATAATGCAATGAAGATATTAAGTGAAGAAGAAAAGAAAATAGTCCAATATAAGTATTTTTCAAATAATAGGACATCTTGGGAATATGTTGGTAGAATGATTGGATTTTCAACAAGTAAGTGTAAGCAGATGAGAATAGAGATTATAGATAAGATAAAAGGATTACTTTGAAAATTTATATTTATGAGAGACTAAAAATAAGTTTCTGATTATCTTTTCATAAATTCTTATATGTCCGCAAAGCCTTATTCTACAGGCTTTACGGGCATTTTTACTATCAGCAGATACTTCACATTTCTTTTCATAAATCCTCATGTTTTGCCTTTGGAAAGTAGTAAATAAGTGGTAAATTCCTTACACTATCAGACTTACCATTTCTGCTATATACTTTGAAGTAAAGTGAAGTTGATATTATTTGCTAAGACAACTATCGTCAGGTGATATCTGTTCTTTAAAATGAATTTTTTCAGTCCCTGCAGCAATAGCTGTTTCATAATACCAACATTTATGATTAATTGTATCCATAGTTTTTTGTAAATCAGCCATTTGAGATTCTACAATTCGTTTACGTTCTAAAAACATGTTGTATCGTTGTTCTAAGGTACTATCTCCTTGTTCTAACCAATTACTAAATTGTCGGATTTCTTTGATAGGCATTCCTGTTTTCTTTAAACAGTCAATAATACGCAGTGTTGCTATGTCCTTCTCTGTAAAAATTCGATATCCAGATTCCAATCTATCCACAAATGGTAATAATCCTTCTTTATCATAATAGCGAATCGTACTTGTTGGAACATTCATTACCTTTGCTGCATCTTTAATTGTGTATTTTTTCATTTTATTTACCTCACTGAAAATAAAAGCTTGACTTTAAACTTAACTTTAATGTTAGACTTTAATTGTCAAGAAGTCAAGTGCTTTTTGTAAAGTGAAAAATTAAGGGGGATGTATTCATGGAAATTACATTTAAGAATCAAGTTGCATTAGTCACAGGAGCAGCAAAAGGTATGGGATTAGCAACTGCATGGGCATTTGCTGAATCAGGAGCAACAGTTGTATTGGCTGATATTAATGCATCTGAGGTTGAACAGGCTAAGAATCAGCTAATCGATAAAGGTTATAAAGCAATAGCAGTTGTGTGTGATACTAGTGATGAAACACAGATAAAAGCTATGGTTGATAAAACGATAGCTACATTTGGAAGATTGGATGTCGCTTATAACAATGCAGGTGTAAATAGTATTATGACAGATGTGGCAGATTTATCATCAGAAGAATATGATAGGATTTTAGATATAGATTTACGAGGTGTATGGCTATGTATGAAATATGAACTACAACAGATGAGGAAGCAAAATAGTGGTGCAATAGTAAATTGCTCTTCTCTTGGTGGTCTTGTTGGGAATGCAGGCCGAGCAGCCTATCACGCTGCCAAACATGGTGTTTTGGGTCTGACAAAAAGTGCTGCTATTGAATATGCACCTAGGGGTATAAGAATAAATGCAATATGTCCAGGAGTGATTGAAACGCCAATGGTACAACAAATGGTTTCCACTGGTGATCTTTCACGTGAGGATTGTGAAAAACTTGCTCCTATTGGAAGATTAGGCCGAGCTGATGAAATAGCAAATACCGTTCTTTGGTTATGCAGTTCAGTTTCTAGCTTTATTATAGGACAATCTATTGCAGTAGATGGTGGATATACAATTTTATAAGATAAAGAGTAAAGTGAAAATAAGTTGAAGAAGGAGAGAGAATATGAATAAACCCTATATTGTTTGTCACATGATATCATCATTAGATGGAAGAATTGACTGTGCCATGACTGAAAAACTAAAAGGAGTAGATGAATACTATCAAACTTTGAAAGAATTAAATACTCCAACAATTCTTAGTGGAAAAATTACAGCAGAACTAGAAATGGCAGATAACGGTTATTTCAATCCAAAAAGTAATGATACTTTGAATAGTGAAAATTTTTCTAAAAAAGTAAGTACAAATGGATATAATGTAGTTGTTGATACTCAGGGGAGTTTATTATGGAATAAAAACACAATAAATGATAAGCCGTTACTTATTGTTACAAGCGAGCAGGTAAATATAGAATATCTTACTTATCTTGATGAAAAAGATATTTCTTGGATTGCATGTGGAAAGAAAAGTATTAATCTAAATAGGGCATGCGATATCATGGTAAAGGAATTTGGTATTGAACGTATGGCAATTGTTGGAGGCGGTCATATCAATGCTGGTTTCCTTGAGGCAAATCTTCTGGATGAAGTAAGTTTGTTAATCGGTGCAGGAATAGATGGGCGAGAAGGAATGGCATCTGTTTTTGATGGATTATCTTCAGAAAGTGAGCCAGTGGCTTTACATTTAATAAACGTTAACACTTATAAAGATGATGCTGTCTGGCTAAGATATAAAGTAATGTAAACTGTTATTTCATAAATATAATATACATTTAGTTATTTGTGATGGTTACCTAAGGAATTTTTAAATGTATAAGATAAATAAGATTATGGTCTAAAAATTGAACTTTGAGAAGTTTTTAGACCATAATTTTATGTTTTTTTGGATAGGTCTAAGATATTTAGATTACTATTACATCTTTTATATCAAAATCAACAAATTTGCACACTTCTTCTAAATGATCAATTAGAAAATCTAAACCTTCATATGACCAAATCTTATAACTTTCTCCGTTTTTTAACATGAACTCATTGACTTGGTAACTCTGATTTGCTAATTCAAAGAATGAACCTGAAGGATCCATTATGTCATTTATAGAGTTTTCATAGTTAACAATATTAATTTGTTTTATTAATTTCTCTTTTTCTGTTAAGTTACTATAATTCTTATTAACAAAAGCAACTAACCCAAACTCAAAATTTAAAATTGAATCTTTACGTTCTTTCACTGAATCTTCTCCAAATTCTCTAAGACCTTCTAAATTTTTATCAATAGCCTTATCTCTAATTTCTGTTAATTGTTCTATACTTAAATCTTCTAAGTTTTTAGATACTATTTCTGTGTTATTCTTAGCAACTTCTTTTAATTTATCACTAGTATTTCTATTATTCAAAACAAGTATAACAGTGAATAAACTTAGAACTATTACTAAGATAATTAAACTTATATTTTTCTTATTTAGCATAGTAATCCTCCTTTATGGTGATGTATATATAGTTATAACGAAGAATGAATTGATTTTTAGACATTTTTATATAATCTTTAAAAATTTTATATATTAAATAGGGTTTGATTCCAATTAACAGAAATAAAACTATAACTCATAAAATAAACAATCAAAAATAGTGTAAAAACTAATACTTTTTGTTAATATTAATAGATAAAGATAATCTAAGGTGGTGATTAAACTGACAATAGAAGAATACAAAAACAAATACTCTACTGGAAATAAAATTGTACTTCCTCTAAATAGTTTTGATAACAAAGAACTATACTATCATGAAACTGAAAACATATTAAATTTAATAAATGAAATAGATAAATTAACATCAAGTAAGATATTTAAAATAATAGAAGATAAAAATGATTTAGCACTAGAATCTTATTATTCTAGTGTAATAGAAGGTGCCTTTTCAACTAGAAAGATTGCAAAATCTATAATTAGAGGGAAGATGAAACCTAGTAATAAAAGTGAGTATATGATTTACAATAATCATAGAGCCTTAGAATATGGATTAGATAACTTAGATAAATTGTATAGTCACAAATTTATATATGACTTACATCATATATTGGGTGAAAACTGCTTGGATTCAGAAGAATATGAGTATAGAACTGAAAAAGTATATGTATGTGATTCAAAAGGTGAGATTATACATACAGGGCTTGATCCTTTGAAGATATATGACTTTATGAGTAAATTAATAGATTTTATGGAAAATAGCAAAGTTAGCGATTTAATTAAAAGTGCTATAATTCATTTCTACTTTGTATATGTTCATCCTTTTAGTGATGGCAATGGAAGAACATCAAGAGCCTTATCATATCTATATTTGATTGATAAAGGATATAATACCTTTAAAGAGTTTTCAATATCATATATGATATCTAAAAACAGAACTAAGTATTATAAGGCTATACTTGATGTAGAGAATAAGGGATATAATTTAACTGTATTTATAGAGTTTATGTTAAAGTCCATAATACAATCTATAAATGAAATGAGAAATATGCATGATAGGAAGTCTTTAGAGAGTGTGTTGAAAGAAGAGTTATTTGAAAATGATATAACTCTATCAGCAACAGAAGAACATATATTAAAATATATCTGTAATAAAGATAACTATTCTATGACATTGGAAAATTATATTAAAAAGAATAAAAGTAGATACTTAAAGGCTGGAATAAAGGAAATCGAATTAGTTGACCAGTTGATGGAAGTGTTTAATAATCTTGAAGAAATAGAGATTTTATATAGAGAAAAGGATGTATATAAAGTTAATGAGAAATACTTAAAAATGCTTGATATAAATTAAAAATTTATCAAAAAATATTTTAATAAAAAAATGAATCCCTATAATAGAGGATTCATTTTTTTATGCTATTTATAACAGATTTAAACATATAACCTATTCGTAGAAAGGCTTAAAAAACTTTGATTTATATAGATATTTTATAAAAAATAATAAAAATACAACTGAATTTGTGAATTAAAAATTTAATTTGACAATTACAATTAAATGGAATATTATGGAACTATAAAAGAAATAGTAATCATTATTAATATTGATATTGCTGATAAGTATTTAAATCTCAACAATATATAATATAAATATATTTATATTTTAAAGAAGGAGATGAATTAAATGAAAAATAAAAATGTTTTGACAACGAGTTATGGAATTCCTGTAAGTGAGGATAATGCATCTATCACTACATCAAAAAAAGAAGGATATACTATGTTACAAGATATTCATCTTGTAGAAAAGTTAGCTCACTTTAACCGTGAAAGAATACCAGAAAGGGTTGTTCATGCAAAAGGAGCAGGCGCAGGAGGATATTTTGAAGTTACAAATGATTTATCTAAATATACTAGAGCAGATTTCCTATCTGAAGTTGGGAAAAAAACGGAGGTATTCGTAAGATTTTCAACTGTAGGTGGTGAAAGAGGTTCAGCGGATGCTGAACGTGATCCAAGAGGATTTGCAGTCAAATTTTATACAGAAGAAGGAAACTATGATATAGTTGGTAACAATACACCAGTATTTTTTATACGTGATGCAATCAAATTTCCAGATTTCGTACATACACAAAAAAGAAATCCTCAAACAAATTTACCAGACCCTAATATGTTTTGGGACTTTTTATCATTAACTCCAGAGTCAATACATCAGGTTAGTATATTATTTTCTGATAGAGGGACTCCACAGGACTATAGACATATGGA
Organism: Clostridioides difficile; assembly: GCA_024919175.1. Lineage (NCBI taxonomy): Bacteria > Bacillati > Bacillota > Clostridia > Peptostreptococcales > Peptostreptococcaceae > Clostridioides > Clostridioides difficile. Next base: position 13,053 of record CP103805.1, on the reverse strand, counting down.
TGGTCATTCTAGTCATACATATATGTGGTATAACAATAATGGAGAATATGTTTGGGTGAAATATCATTTTAAAACAAGACAAGGTTGGAAGACATTTACATCTCAAGAGGCAGAAGACGTAAAAGGAAAAGATACAAACCATGCAACTAAAGATTTATTTGATTCAATAGAAAAGGGTAATTTTCCAATTTGGGATTTATATGTCCAAATAATGTCACCAGAACAAGCAAAGGAATATAAATTTGACCCATTTGATGTTACTAAAGTTTGGTATCACTCAGATTTTCCATTAATACCAGTTGGAACAATGACATTAAATAGAAACTCAGAAAATTACTTTGCAGAAGTTGAACAAGCTGCTTTTGCACCAAGTGCGTTAGTACCAGGAATAGGAGTTTCTCCAGATAAATTATTACAAGGAAGAATTTTTGCGTATGAAGATGCTCATAGATATAGATTAGGTGCTAATCATCATCAAATAGAAGTTAATTCTCCAAAGAATTCTAAAGCAAATACTAATCAACGTGATGGAGCTATGAATATAGATGGGAATGGTGGAAATTTGCCTAATTATTATCCGAACACTGTAAATGGTGCGCCTAAACCAGATATTTCATTTGCACCTCCTCAAATAGAAGTCCAAGCTATACTTGATAGACATGCTAGGCCTTCAGAAGATGTAGATTTTATACAAGCAGGAGAATTGTATTCAAGAGTTTTAAGTGAAGAACAGAAATCTAATCTTATAAATAATATATCTAATCATTTGGGTAATGCTAGAGAAAATCTTCAATATCGTCAAACAGCTCTTTTCTATAAAGCTAATGAAGAATACGGAACAAAGATAGCTGAGAAATTAGGATTAGATGTAAAAAGAGTTAAAGAGCTTGCAAATATGAGTCAAAATGAAAGAGTAAATGAAACATTGTAAAAGAACATAATTTAACTGTATTTATATAATTCATGTTAAAGTCTATAATACAATCTATAAATTGATAGAATATAAAAATAAAAAAAATATATACAATATAATAATAAGCCCTCTAATGGATTGCCCTTAATTGAGTTTTCTTAGAGGGTTTTGTTAATTTTCATTCTTAAAAGAAAAAAAGATTTTTATTTTGTACAAAATTCCTTTTAGTATTCGTTGTATATATAAATAGACTTATAAGGATGGCTAAATTATATGATATTACTAAATATTGAGGCGTATATACAAAAACATATTATGGAAGACAAATAACTGACATTAGAAACAGTCATGCTAATGTTCCTATTCCATACAGATATGAATATGTTACATATTTTTATAGCTCATCTAACTTTAAAAAAATTGTGTATACTGAAAGAATATGAGATTTTATAAAACTAGTAAATAACTAGGAGGGGATATATGAATAATAAGAAAAAGGCATTCTTGATTTCTGGATCTGTAAACGTAATTTTATTAATCGTTATTTTTGCATTGTTTAGTTATAATATTATAGAAAATAGTACACGAAATATGATAATAACTGTAATCTTAATTTTTATTTTTGAAATTATAAAAATAAAAATTTTAGAAAAATATTACAATCTATAAAAAATATATTTTAACTAGTATATAATATACATTAATCGTTTAAATAAAAGATTTTATAAGTTTTTTAAGAGACTGTAGGTAAATTTATGTAAAAATAAATTTATCTACAGTCTTCTTTTTTATTAGTATAAATAGTTACATGAAACAACTTAAAGCCCCAAAATATGTCCATCTTATATGCTATACTTAATATTAAGATAATGAAAGGCGATGATTGTTTGTTGGGGGTTTTTGATTTTGGTTCTAATAAATCTTTTAGGCTATTGAATATAAATGAGAGACTAAATAAAGGTGAATTTTTAAACAAATCTCATCTTGCTATTCAGTATAATATAAGCGAAAAAACAATTCAACGTGATATAAAGGATTTAAGAAACTATATTGCTGAAACTCAATTTATAGGAAATGAAGTATCAATAAAATATAATAAGTCTAAAAATGTATATTACCTTGTTAAGTATGAACAAAGAGGTTTAAATAATAAAGAAGTACTAGCCATATGTAAGATTTTACTTGAGAGCAGAGCTTTTTGCAAAAATGAATTAGATTCTATTATTGAAAAACTTTTACTACAAGTTACATCAAAAGAGAGAGGTTTAATTGATAAAATTATTCTTAATGAGAGATTTCATTATGTACCATTAAAACATGGAAAGAATATGCTAAATCCTGTTTGGGAGTTATCACAATACATAGCTAAAAATGAAATAATAGATATAACATATAAAAGAAAAGATGGACTTTTAAGAAAACATACAGTAAAACCTGTTGCTGTTATGTTTTCGGAGTATTATTTTTATCTTGTTGCTTTTATGGCAGATAATACTAAGGATTATCCAACTATTTTTCGCATTGATAGATTTGATAATGTTAAAAGTACAAAGGAGAAATTTGTTGTACCCTATAAAGATAAATTTAGTGATGGTGAATTTCGTAAAAGGGTTCAGTTTATGTATTCTGGAGAATTACATACAGTTAAATTTGAATATAGTGGATTACTTGAATCTTTTCAAGATAGATTACCTACAGCAAAAATTATATCTGAAGAGGATAACGTTTATATTATCTCAGTAGAAGTATATGGTACAGGCATTAAAATGTGGTTACAAAGTCAAGGTGAAAAAGTAAAAGTGTTATCAGATGAAATTTGAGAGAAAGAGGGAGATAAATGAATAAATCATATGTTTTTTCTTCTAGCTATAACTACTATCCAGAGTTAGAGGATAATATTATGGACAGTATTTTCAAGCAATATGAAAGAGTACTTATTGAAAGTTTAATAACATCTTTTGGATTAGATTTTATTATAAAAGATCGCTATGGTGGAGATGTCGATACTTTAAATAATGTTGGTAAGATAGGAAAAGAAGATCAAATGACATATAAAAATATAGATAATTTAAATGATTATAATAATAGAGGAGATTATAAATCAAAGGATTATCATAGTAATAAGACTTACATAGAAAAAAATCGTGAAATTAGTTATAAAAAAAGGGAAGGTAGTTTAGTAGATGAATATACTTTAAAAAGTATTCCAAAGAATGGAAAAAGTGATTTAGACCATGTTATTTCTGCAAAAGAAATTCATGATGATTCAAAGCGTGTTTTATCTGGGTTAAGTGGTATTGATTTGGCTAATAGTAATGAAAATTTGAAAGTGACAAATCCACATACCAATAGAACTAAAAAAGCTGATTCAATGGAACAGTTTTTAAATAAATATGGAAATGAATATAGTGAAGTTCAAAAAAATAATATGAGAGAAAAAGATATTAATGCAAGAAGATCTTACGAAATCAAGTTGGAAAAAGCATATTATAGTAGTTCTAAATTTAAAAATGATGTAGTTGCAGCTGCAAAAGATGTTGGTATAAAAATGGGTTTTAAACAAGTTCTTGGTTTTGTATTTGCTGAAGTATGGTTTTCTGTTAAAGAAGAATTCAATAATTTGAGAGATCCTTTTAATTTTACAGAATTATTTGTGGCAATTAATAATGGTATAAGCAATGGGTTTGAAAAAGCAAAAGAAAAGTATAAAGAATTGCTTGACAAGTTTCAAGATGGAGTAGTTGCTGGATCGTTTTCAAGTCTTACAACAACATTATGCAATATTTTTGTAACAACTTCTCAAAATACTGTAAAAATTATAAGACAGACTTATGCTTCTCTTGTACAAGCAGCAAAAATATTATTTCTTAATCCAGAAAATTTACCTTTTGGAAAAAGAATGTGTGCAGTAGTAAAAATCCTTGCAACAGGTGCAAGCATTGTTGTAGGTACTGTTGTTAGTGAGGCAATCGGAAAAACAACTATTGGTACAATACCTACAATTGGAGAGGCAATTAAAAATTTTTGTGGGACACTTGTAACAGGTATTATGAGTTGTTCATTACTATATTTCTTTGATAGAAGTGATATTATGAAGAAATTGATTAGCTCTCTTAATAAAATTCATACTTTAAGTACAGATGTAAATTATTTTTATAAGCAAGCAGAATATTTTGAAATATATGCTGCAAAACTTATGAAGATTGATATTAAAAAATTTCAAGAAGAAACCAAAATGTACTATTCATTTGCACTTAACATTGAAACTGTAAAAGATGAAAGAGAACTTAATTGCATGCTAAAAGATATGCTAAAAGCAATAGGGGTACAAATACCTTGGCAAGGCGATTTTGATAGCTTTATGAGTAATAAAAGCACTGTATTGGTATTTGAATAATGTTTAAGTGTGATAAATGTGGAGAGTGTTGTAAAAATTTAGATAAATCATTTTTATATGCTGAACTTGATAATGGAGAAGGGGTATGCAAATATTTAGTTAAAAATTTATGTAGTATTTATGAAGGAAGACCATTATTGTGTCGTATTGATGAAAGTTATGAAATCTTTTTTAAGAATTCTATAAGTCATGACAAATATTATCAATTAAATTATGAATTTTGTGAAAAGTTAAAAAAACAATTATTGTAGGAGGGGTAATTATGCCATTGCCATTAATTTTAGGAGTAGGGGCGGCTATTGCAGGAGCTGTGGGGGTTAAAAGTGGTATACAAGGAGCAACAAAAATGAAAGAAGCAAATGATACTATGAAGATTGCTGATTCTCATCATAAAGAAAATATTAATAAATTTGAGCAACAAAGCAATATTACAACTATAGATATGGATAATCTTGGTAAAAAGGAACTTGAAATTCTTGAAAGTTTTGAAAAATTTACTAAAGTATTTGAAAAAATTAAAGATAAGCCCAAATTTAAAACATATAACAAAGATGGAGTAAATATTCCTAAGTACGACACTGAAGAATTGAAGCGTGTTTCAATTGGTGCAGGAGTATTGCTTGGAGGTATAGGAGGCGCTGCTGTTGGAACAGCTGGAGGATTTGCTGCAGCTGGTGCAACAACTGCAGCAGTAATGGCTCTAGGAACAGCTTCGACTGGAACGGCTATTGCATCTTTGAGTGGAGTAGTAGCAACTAACGCTACCTTAGCAGCCTTAGGTGGAGGAGCTATCGCAGCTGGTGGGGGTGGTATGGCACTTGGAACCGCTGTACTTGGCGCAACTACATTAGGTGTTGGTTTGCTTGTTGGTGGTATGATTTTTAATATAACAGGTTCATCATTATCAGATAAAGCTGATGAGGCCTGGTATCAAATGAGAAGAGCTGAAAAAGAAATAAATAAAATATGCATTTATATGAAAGATTTAAGTAATGCTTCTGTTAGGTTTAATAATGCTCTTTGTTCAGTTGAAAAAATTTATAAACAACATTTGGATGAGCTTACAACTATCGTAGACTTTAATAATAAAACAGATTGGAATACTTTCTCAAGTAATGAAAAATTACTTACAGAAAATACAGTATTACTTGTAAATTTACTTTTTAATATGTGTAAAGTTAAACTTGTATTGACATCAGATAATGAAATAGAACAAAATAAAGTTAATATTGATGTAATCAATAAAACGATAGAAGATTCACAAACATTTCTTAAGGAAATAATATAAAAAGGTCCTGATAAGTTAGATGAAAAAATATTTTTCTAACATACCCCTAATTAAATAATTATACCTATACACTTTACTTCTTAAGTGTAAAAAGTTATTCAATTTAAGAATAATTTGCAATACTTGAAGTATTATATATTTTGTAGTATTCTGTAAACATAGATTTAAAATAGGGGATGGAGGGAGAAAAAAATGGGTTTTTGGAAAATGGTTGGAGCTATGTTGGTGGCATTAGTTATTTTTGGATTGTGTGGTTAAGTTAAATAAATTACGCTTAGTAGATATTGTTATTTTTTCAACCTGCATTTTGTTACATTTTATAAACCATATGTATAGGGACTATATAGATGTTCCAGTTTTATCATATTTACTAAAGTGTTATTTTAATGATTTTTTAGGTGGTATGGCTTTTTTAGCGTATGCAAACTTGGTATTATCTTTTTATAAGAATCATCCTATTAGGATTAAATCATATTTTCATGTCATTCTTTTGTCCTGTTTATGTAGTTTTTTTTGGGAAGGGTTAATTCCTTTATTCAAACATAGTACTGCTGACTGGTGGGATTGTGTTGCGTATACCTTAGGTGCTACTTGTTATTGGATTTTTGATAAATATATATTTAATCGACATTACATAAAAGAGTCAAATTTTTCATAAGTAAATCTATACAAATAAACCATCGTATTAATTGTTAAAAATTAATATGATGGTTTATTTAGTTGTATTATCAATTAAATACATTACTAATATACTATATTTATCTAAAAACTAATAATGCTACTAAAAATCTATGTTTTTAAACCGATTTATGTCTTTTTTATGTACGATTTATGACCGATTTGTGTACGATTTGTGTCTTTTAATCGTGATAATATTGTATTATGAAAAAATATATTTAATAAAAAATGGCTTGGAATTTATATTCTAGGTCTTTTTTTATACAAAAATTTAATAAATCTCAGGTATCGATAACTTCTATATCTGAAATATATGTATTTTTAGGATATGCATAGTATGCATGTCTAAAATTCAAATATCTAGGAGAGTGATTTTATGAAACTAAAACTTGTTAAAAAGGGAAGATTTTTAGGGACAGTATGCGACTTTTATATGAATGAGGAAAGGGAAATATTTATGAGTAGAACACAACTTGGTTGTGCTCTTAAATATTCTAATCCAAGTAAAGCAATAGAAAATATACACAATAGAAATTTTGAGTATATGAGAGGAAAATCTATTGAAATAACGGGGGCTCAAATTGAGGGGTCGATATATAAAAACAAAAATGCTAAGAAAATATATATGTACAATGAAAAAGGGATTTATGCTATAGTAAGAAAATCTAATATGCCTGTTTCTGATGAGTATTTTGATTGGGTATATGAAGTTATACATTCTATAAAAGAAAAAGGATATTATATAGCTAGTGAAAAAGATGAAAAATGGTTGGGTATAAGAGCAGAAGGCAAAAAAGTAAGAAAAGATTTCACAGATGAAATTCAAGAGTTTGTTTATTGTGCGATTAGCCAAGGCAGTAGTAAGCCTCAAATGTATTATAAACATTTCACTGAACTTGTAAGAAAAAAACTGGGAATACCAAAAGATGTAAAAAGAGATGAGTTAAATCAAAGTGAATTGTTTGATATACAAGCACTTGAAAGAGTCATTTCTATGAAGTTGCCTAAGCTAATAGATAAAGATATGAACTATAAAGAGATATATAGGAAAATTAAAGAATTAATAGATATAATTTAATGCTATCTAAATAGATGGTATTTTTTTATGCAATAAAATAAGTGTTTTTAAGAGAGGTGTTTTAAAATCAAGCGAGATATAACAGAAGAAGTTTTAAGTGCTGCATATGTACCAGATAATCTAAAATATTATGACCATGTAATGAAAGAAACTCCTGGTATGTATGGAAGAGAATGTTCTTTAGATTTTATAAAGAAAAAACAAGAAAAACTCCTGAAACTAAAAAAGAAGGTTAAGAAAAACTATGATTCTAAGATTGATAAGTTAGACTTATATCTAAAAATTCTAGAAGAAAGTATAATCGATGAATCTGATCATATTGAGTTAGTTACATTTAAGTTATATTTACAGTTAGAAAATGTAGTAAAAGTAACTAGAACTGTAAATGACTTAGGATTTAGAATAAAGACCAGTACTTATTCAAAAGAAAGAAGATATACCACAAATGATATAACCTCTATAATTACAGATTCTTTTGCTAATGTAGATGAAGATTTAAAGATGTTAGTACAAGAGAGACAAAGGAAAAATTATTATGGTAATAAGGAGTGTTTTTAATGAATGGAAGCACATAGTGGACAAAAAGTTAATCCCATAAAAGATATAGAGGATGTATTTAGACTTTTGAATTTTCTAGAGGAATGGAATGAAAGAAATTACTTATTAGCTCTATTTGGAATGTGTACTGGACTTAGAATAGGGGATATATTAGCACTTAAAGTTGCAGATGTAACAGATGTAAAGTTAGATAAAAAAGGGAAGAAGATAAGAGTATCTAAGGATTGGATTAGAGTTATAGAGGAAAAAAGAGACTATGATAGAGAGGTTTTCTTATCTGATGTAATAAAGAATGCTATAGAAAATTATACTCAAGATAAACCAGGAGAGGAATTCTTATTTAAAAGTGGTAAGAGAAAGAAGTTTAATAGACCTATTCAAACAAGACAAGCAGGAAGAATAATAAAAAATGTTGCGACACACTCTTTAAGAAAGACATTTGCAAGACATATTTATGATGAAGAAGAAAATAAGACATATGCATTAGAACTTATAAGAAAGATATTGGGTCATAAGACTATAGAAGTAACAAGAAGATATATAGGAATAGATAAAGAAGAAGAAGTAAAAGCAATAACTAAATTTACTAATAAACTAAAGAAAAGAAAAAGAGATTAGAATTATTATAAATTGGTTTTAAATTTCATATGTTACGTTTTTCAGCAATAGGACATTACAAAAGTGTAAAGGCCTTTAATAATAGAATTTCCAAAGAATAGAATAGATTTATTAAGAAGTCTGAAAATCACTATTAAAGGACATTTTTTGAGGCATTAAAGTAAATGTGTATTTAATTAAATATCAAGTAAAGGAGTGATTTTTTGAGTGAAAAAGATATTGAGATAGTCAGTACAGGATATAGAAGACTAGAAGAATTAACTCAAGAAGAATCAAAGTTAGTATCTCTCTTGATTTCAGGATTTACTGTAACAGATGCTGCTAACTTAATTGGTATTAGTAGACAGACTGTTTATAACTGGATGAATAGAGAACATGTTAGGAAAGAAATGGACAGACGTAAGCAAGAGCTGGCAAGCCAGGGGAACTCAATGATATTAAAAGATATAGAATCCTATGTCAACAATATTAAGACTTTGGCCAAAGATAATAGTGATAAGAGAGTTATGTTAGCTGCTAACCAATATCTTATAAATCGTATTTATGGTAATCCTACAAATACAGTTATACAAGAAGATAGTGGCAATGGTATGGAAACTGGTGAAACAGAAATAGAAGCAGCCATAGCTAAGATAAGAATAAGAACAAAAAAGTAATACTTAATACTCATTAATTTTGATTAAAAAAACTACCACTTTACAAATATTTATTGTAAAAATAAAGCATGGTGCAAATTTACATTGTAAAATATCTATTTTGATGTAAAAATAGAATTAAAAACACGATTAATTTACAAAAAGAATGCTAAGTCTTTGACTCTAATTTTACATTTATGCTATAATATTATTTATAGAGTAAACATAGGTGGAGGGATTAAAGATGGTAGTAGGTTATATGAGAGTTTCAACAGCAGAACAAAATGAAGATAGACAATTAGTTACAATGAAAAAGCATAATACAGAAAAGATATATCAGGAGAAAATAAGTGCCAAGGATACTAAAAGATCACAACTAAATGCAATGTTAGATTTTGTAAGAGAAGGAGATACAATAATTGTACATGATTTTAGTAGACTTGCTAGAAGTACTAAAGACTTATTAGAAATAGTTGAGCTCTTAGAAAAAAAACATGTAAAGTTAATTAGTGATAAAGAAAATTTAGATACAAGTACACCTACAGGAAAACTTATGCTTACAATGCTTGGTGCAATATATGAATTTGAGAGAACAAATATGTTAGAAAGACAACGAGAAGGTATCGCTATAGCTAAAGAACAGGGTAAATACAAGGGTCGTAAAGAAGTTAAGATAGAGAACTTTGGTAGTTATTATGATAGATACAAGACTAGAGAACTTAATAAGACTCAATTAGCTAAAGAATTGGGAGTAAGTAGACCAACATTAGATAGATTGATAAAGAGCTATGAGAGTAACTAAGAAGAGCAATATATATGCTTAAGTTAATGTTAGTGGGGCAAATTCATAGAATTATGCCCTTTAATTATGTCTGAAATAATTATAAATAACTGTTTTTCAGTATAGGGGGGTATCCTTCTATTTCAAAAAAAGTATTTTTTATAGAAAATGAGTTCTAGAAATTTTCTAGCAAAATTTAAAAACCAGAGATGTATTTCAAAGAGGGTGATTTTATTAAAGAAAAATTTACATTGCTTATTTTATTAATTGCATTGCTCGCTGAACCTAAAAAAATAGAAGAAGTAAGAGGAAGTAAATACGAGTGGATAATTTAGAAAGAAATATACAATTAATATTTAGTTATCTAGCAAAGACTTTTATAAGAAATGGAGCATCTATAAAAGATGCTGAAAAAGAAGCAAATGAGATTATAAAAGCTAATTCAAACAATCTTTGGGGAGTTAATGGGCTTGCTTATCAACTTGGAAAGATAAATCTAGAATTTTTCTGTATGTATTTTATGCAAGACACATATTTACCAAAAGAAGATAATGCTGCTGCTCCTATAGCTAAAGTTCATCATGAGTTATGGGAAGACATACAAGAATCTATAATTGGAGATGGTTCACAGCAATTAGGAAGAATTTATCCAAGAGGTACAGGTAAAAGTGCATTTGGAGATTTAGCAACAACTGTATGGTCACATTGTTATAAACATAAGATATATACTTTAATTTGTTCAGATATAGGTTCAACAGCTGAGAAATTCGTAAAAGATATAAAAAATGCATTACTTGAAAATGAGTATATTAAAAAAGCATTTGGAGTTCTTTTAAATGATAATGATAGAAAATACATTTGTAATAGTACTCAACTAGAGCTAACAAATAAAACCTTTATTGAAGCAATATCATCTTCATCACCAATGAGAGGAAGAAAATACAATAACAACCGTCCTGATCTTATCATACTTGATGACTATCAGTCAGAAGAAAATGTTAGAACAGAAGATGCTAGAGAGAAAAAATTTAAAAGATTTTCTGATGATGTAAAATATGCTGCACAAAAACCAGTTATCAGAAATGGTAAAACTATAAAAAGAGGTACTACTTTTATAGCATTAGGAACATTGCAACATAAAGAATGTTTCTATAGTAGACTAAAAAATTTACCAACTTGGAAGTTTAAATGTGAAAAAGGAGTTTTAGTTGATAATGTAGATGAATTATTTAATTCTGGATTATGGCTTAAGTTCAAAGAGATCTTATTTGATTTTAAAAATACAAATCATCTTGAAGATGCTAAAGAATTTTATTGGGAAAATGAAAAAGAAATGAAATTCCCTGTATTATGGCCAAGTTTTTGGGACTCTTTAGATATGGCTCTAAGTTACTATGAAAATCCAACATCTTTTAAACAAGAGGTCCAAAATGATGTAAATTCAATAGGTGAGAAATGGTTTAAAACAATCAGAACCGAATCTAGAGAATGTATAGAAACTCATACATTCAAAAAGACAATGCTATTATGTGACCCAGCATCTGCAGGTGGTTCCAAACATGACTATAGTGCTTTTCTTGTTGGAAGTGAATCGGAAAATGGTTTACTATATGGGAGATTGGCAGAACTAGCCAAAATAAATGCTAGAACTGATTTTGATAAATATATAGCGCATATGATTTATTTATTAAAAGTGTATCCAGATATAACACATGTTTATATAGAAAAAAATACATTTAATGGTGCAGATGCTAATCAATTAGAACTTAAAATAAAAAATGATGATGTTCTTTACTACAGAGATATAGAAATCATTAATGAGCACCAAAAGAAAAATAAAGATGATAAAATTTCTACTTTAATACCTGTTTTAAATAAAGGTCAAATGATTTTTGCAGAAGAAGATAAGGAATTTATACAACAAATCCTTGATTTTACAGGACAAAAATACTCTCTACATGATGATGCTCCAGATATATCAGCAGAATTTATAAATAGGATTTTTAATATTAAAGTAAATGAAAGTATTACGCTATTAGATAGAAGAAGTTTAGGTCTTTGATTATATGGAGGTGATACATTAAGTGGAAATAGATTTAAGTTTATTGAAAGAAATATATGATGACTGGAGTTTAAAAAAGCAAGAATACAACACTATGTATAAGTATTATAAAGGTGAAACAGATGCTATTAGTAACTATAAAATGGTTACCAAGAGGTCTAATAATAAGATAAACACTAATTTCTTAAAAAAGTTTATTAATGAAGAAGTCGCTTATTCTCTTGCAAATAAAATTACCTATACAAGTAGATTGGGTGATGAGAAGATTATAAATGATTTAGAATACTATACTTGCCATTGGAGTAAAAAGCATGATTCAGACTTATTGAGATATACACTACTATTTGGATTTTGCTATGAACTTTACTATGTAAAAAACAATGAAATGAAAGTAAGAATAATAAAACCGACAGATGGCTGCCATTATGAAAATGAAGATGGAGAAATTATCTATTTTTTTAGAAAATTTAAAAAAGATTTTAAAGATGATATTTATATAGATGTATATGATAAAGAATACATCTATCATTTTGATTCAAATTTCAAAGAAGTTGAAGGTCCTACAGTAAATAATATATTTGATGGCAATGTTCCAATATCAATTTGTAAAAGAAGTGAAGAACTAGGAAAAAATACAATATTTAATGATATAAAAGGGTTACAAGATGCTTATGAAACTAATTTAAGTGATATAAGTAATGAAATTAGTGATTTTAGAAATGCTTATTTAACCTTTTCTGGATGTAATATTAAAGAAGATGATTTGCCAAGAATGAAAGAACTTGGAATGCTTCAAGTTAATGGAGATGGAAAGATAGAGTGGCTTATTAAAGATATGAATGATACATTTGTTCAAAATACACTATCTTCAATAAAAGAAAATATGTATGAAATTACATCTCATATAAATCACAATGAAAAAATGCAAAGTAATACATCAAGTCTAGCAGTTATAGCAAGATTAATCAGTACAGAGTGGATTTGTAGCCAAAATAATGATAGTATTGCAGATACTTTATTTAATAGGTACAAATTATTGTGCATT